>JBGSUK010000012.1:0-152286 GCA_041753455.1 Anaerolineae bacterium
GCTCGGCGGCTTTCTAGGCCGCAAAGGGGATGGCGAACCCGGCGTCAAAGTCCTGTGGCGCGGTTGGTCGCGGTTACAAGACATCACCACCACTTGGCTCATCGCTCACCCTCCCAAAAAAGATGTGGGTAATGCATAGCCTCCAATTATCGTGGGCCGGGATTTTGGCGGGCATCCTCGGTGGACATGGTGCTGCATACCGGTTCACACGTGGATTTTTCACTGCATGTCCAAGAAGGGGGTGAAACCGCCGCCGATGTCGCATTAGATCGCATTTGTGGTGAGGCGTTGGTGCTGGATATGACCCATCTTGGGCGGGATATGCCAATCACAGTGGAGGATGTCAAAGCCCGTGCCGACCATATCCGCCCCGGTGACATTATCTTGGTACGGACGGACTGGACAGAAAAAATGTGGGGCAATTTTCCCGACTACTATCTGCACTCACCCTATTGCAGCCCCGAAGCAGTGGAATATCTTGTCCTAGAACGCAAAGTTAAGGCGGTAGGCTTCGATTGTTTTAGCGAATATTGTGCCCGCCTGCCCAGCTTCACATCCGAGGAATTTATCATTCACAAAATCATTCTGGAAAATGGCTCGATTCTAATGCAGCAGATGACCAATTTGTCCAAGCTGCCTTTGAATCGCCATTTTCAGTTTTTTGCTCCCTGCATCAAGATGGTCGGCGCTGAGGGATCACCCGCCCGTTTTTTTGCCCTACTCGATGAGTAGACGCGGCCATCAGAGCTAGAGGTCGCGATATTTTCAAGAAAAATAATCGTTTTTTGGAGGTGCGAATGCTATGAATGCCGATTTGTTTATCCCCCGTTCGCTTGATGAAGCATTGGGTGTCGTCCAAAGTCATGGTGCTGGCCTACTCGTCATGGGTGGCGGCACGATGATGATGGCCCACCTCAATGAAGGTGTCTTTTTTCCCAAAAAGGTAATGAGCCTTGCCCGCGCCGGCCTATCCGGGGTCTATCGCAACGGTCACACCCAAATTGGCGCGACCACCAATCTGACCGATGTCAGCCAAATAGCCGATTACCCGATTTTGGCGGAGGCGGCTTATCAAATTGGTGGCCCGGCCATCCGTAATATGGGCACAATTGGCGGCAATCTCTATATGCCCCAACCCGCTGGTGACCTAGCCGTTCCACTGCTGGTCTACGATGCCCATGTCGAACTGGCAAGTCCATCCGCCAGCCGGACAGTCTCCCTTGAAGATTTTCTCGCCGAACCCCGTTCGCATCGCGGCGTCCATGAACTGCTCGTCGCCATTCATCTTCCCAGTCCATCCGGTCATGCCGTCTATCTCAAACAGGGTCGGCGCGAGGCCAATACGCCCTCAGTTGTTGCGGTGGGTGCGCGGGTCGTCATGGATGGACAGGGCCGAGTTAGCAACGCTCGGATCGCGCTCGGTGCGGCTGGCCCAACAGCTTTCCGTGCCAAGAATGCTGAAGCCGCGTTGGTTGGGCAAACGCTCAACACCAAGAGTATTGCCGAAGCCGCCCAATTGGCGACGGAGGAATCGAATCCCTTTACCGATGCACTGGCAACGGCATGGTATCGCCGCCGCATGGTGGGTGTTTTCGTCAAACGCGCCCTCGAACAACTAGCGAAATAGAAGCGGGAGTCTTTTTATGGAATCCATTACAGTGACATTCAAATTGAATGGCAAGACGACTGCCGTAGCGGTTGAACCCCTTGCCAGTTTACGAACAGTTTTGCGTGAACATCTACACCTACACGCCACCAAAGCGGGTTGTGGTCAAGGCGGCTGTGGAAGCTGCACTGTCTTGGTCAATAGTGAACCCGTGCTGTCTTGTCTAATGTTAGCGGCCTTAGCCGATGGACAAGAAGTCACCACGCTGGAAGGCATCGGCACCCCTCAGCACATGCACCCCCTCCAAGCGGCCTTTTTTGACAAATTTGCGGCCCAATGCGGCTATTGCAGCCCCGGTATGATTGTGGCCGCCAAAGCCTTGCTGGATAAAAATCCGCACCCTACCCGCGCCGAAATTGCCGAAGCCCTTGCCGGAAATCTATGCCGCTGCACGGGTTACGTCGCCATTTTAGACGCCATCGAAGATGTAGTCACTCAAATGCAGGAGGCGTGAAATGGGCGTTAAACAACTAGGCATTGTCGGTCAATCCGTCAAACGGCGTGATGGCATCGGGCATGTCACCGGTCAAACCCAATATGTGGATGACGTGTTTTATACGAATATGTTGTGGCTAAAGATGGTACGCAGTCCGATTTCACGCGGCATCATTCACGGCATAGACACCTCCAAAGCCGAAGCCTTCCCCGGGGTAGTGGCGGTCATCACGGCCCAAGATGTCCCCAACAATTGGTACACCATTTTGTGCCTAATCGGGGTCGAACCAAACGACGAACCCGTGCTGGCCCATGAAGAAGTCATGTACATCGGCGAACCCATCTGCGCGATTGTGGCTGAAACCGAAGCGATTGCCGCCGAAGCTGCCGCGCTAGTCAAACTTGATATTGAAGAACTGCCACCCGTGCTGGACTTGGAATTCGCCATCAGCCCCGACGCCCCTGCCATCAAAAAATGGGGCAACAACACCTTTATGTATGATGGCTACACTCATCGCAAGCTGCGTTTTGGCGATTTTGAAACGGCGATCCAGCAGGCCGATCATATCATTGAAGGCACCTATTCCCTATCACCCATTGAACACGCCCCGATTGAAACGCACTGCTGTGTAGTCAAGCCTGAACCCGATGGTCGCTTGACGGTGCATAGCAATACCCAAGCCCTTTATTTTACGATGGACAACACCGCCATCATCTTGCAAGTCCCCAGTCAACGCCTGCATATGATTGGCGGGACGGTTGGCGGCGGCTTTGGTGGCAAGGTGGATGTCATCACCGAACCCATCACCTGTATTGCGGCAATGAAAACCGGACGGCCCGTCAAATGGCGCTGGACACGTGAAGAAGAAATGCGGAAATCCTCAACCCGTGCCGGCGTCCGAATGCAATATACCGACGGCGTGATGAATGACGGTCGCATTATTGCCCGCAAAGTACGTTCATTGGAAGACTCCGGCGCGTATCACCGCCACTCTCCTTATGGCGTGCAGAAACATATGGCGAACCTCCCCGGCCCCTATACCATTCCGAATGTTTGGGTAGATGCCTACTGCGTCTATACCAATCGCCAGCCCTCCTCCGCCATGCGTGGTTTTGGCGTGACCGAGGCGACTTTCGCGGTCGAATGTCAGATGGAGCGCATCGCCCGCACCCTCGGCATAGATTCATGGGAAATCCGCCTCATCAATGCCTATCGCAATGGGCAAATGCGTCCGGTGCGAAAAGTGGTTGAGGACGCAACGTTGATCGAAACGATTCAGGCAGCGGCAGAATTGATTGGCTATGATCTACCCGCCCACCTGAAAGCAATGAATTCAGATGATTATGCGGGCAATGGAGGGCATCATGGCTAAACATTATGGTCGCGGCATCGCGGCGGTCAACTATCCAACGGGCATGAATTTGGGCGGCGACCCCACCCAAGCCTTGATTTTCTGCCAGCCCACCGGAGGCTTTAGTGTCAAACTCGCTAGCACCGATCTTGGGCAGGGTCTTAAAACCGTGATTGCCCAAATCGCGGCGGAGGCTCTCGGCGTTCCCTTTGATTCGGTGATTGTGGATACAGGCGACACCGATTCCGCCCCTCACTGTATGGGTACATTTGCCAGTCGCGCCACTCACCGTGTTGGCAATGCGGTCATCATGGCTGCCAACGAAGCACGTAAAGCCTTGATGGATGTCGCCGCCGATGAGATGGAAGCCGCCCCTGAAGACTTGGTGCTCGAAAACGGTGAGATCTATGTCAAAGGCGCACCCGAACGCAAAACCAATGTGTTTAATGTCGCGCTGGCAGCCCATTTCAAATATGGCAAAACCATCTCAGGGCGTGGCATCTATCTGAAACAAAAAAGTGGCCTAGACCCCGAAACAGGCGCTTGTGACCCCGATTCCACCGAGGCCCACGCGACAACAGTGGCAGAAGTTGAGGTAGACGACGAAACGGGCGAAGTGAAAGTGCTGCGGTTGAGCAGTGCCTATGAAGTCGGACGGCAAATTAATCCGGAAATGGTCAAGGGGCAGATCATTAGTGGGGCGGTGATGGGCATGTCACACACACTGACCGAAACCGTTTTCCCCTATTATCCCTCCCTCGACCATCACACCTATGGTTTTGGCGAATACATCATCCCAACCGCGCTGGATATTCCCGAAATTGAAAGTGTAGTATTGGAATACCCATCATCCAACGGGCCATACGGGGTGAAGGGGGTTGGCGAGATGACAGCAAATTCGCCCATCCCAGCTATTGTCAACGCGATTTACGACGCAATCGGCGTGTGGGTCACGGATTTGCCCGTCACACCCGAAAAAGTCCTGCGTGCCCTTGACGAAAAAGCATTAGAAGCGAACTAAGGAGACTTTATGATTAAGTTGATTTCCCTGATGAAGCGTAAAGACGGCATGACCCGCGAGGAATTTGCCAAATGGGCCGTCGAGGAACATTCGCCAATTGGCAAACGTTTTCCCGGCATCCGCAAATATCACATCAGTGTGCTGCGGGCAGACCAGCCAGAAACCGAATTCGATGGGGTGTTTGAACTATGGTTCGACAGCATTGAAGCGCTAGATGCCGCCCTCGCCTCGCCCGTCGGTATCGAAGCCCGCGAAGATGCGATGGCTCACGCCTCTAAACGCATTCATCTCCGCACCGAAGAAAACATCATCGTCGAATAATCGGCTACATTGAATTTCACCATCAAAAAAGGACGCTGACCAAAATCAGTGTCCTTTTTGCTTTCCGATTTGCACGTACTGCTCTAATGAATCGGTTTGTGGTGTTCGGTCATGCCACGCTGCACTTCCATATTACGATGCTTCTGCCAACGGTCAATCACCACACCAAGTGTGATCAATAAAACCACCGGAATCCCAACCCGTACCAGAAAAAGAGCAATTACACTGAGGGTTAGCAGTACGTTTTCCATGTAGAATCTCCTTGAGTCATAACCGAGTGCTTGCTCGGTGAAAGTTCTTTGTTATTTGTTGATTCCATCATACCGAATTGCGCGGTGTCGTTAAATCAGGGAAGAACATCATTCCAAAATGGGGCAAACACCCCATGCCGACCCTACCAATCACCCTATACAATAATGGCTAGATTGGACACATAACAGCTTGCTTCTTTGAAAGAGCCATCATGTCCACTGAATTTTGGGACGAAGCCAACATCGCGATTTTTTTCCTCTATGGGTTAGCATTTTATTCCTTGGGATTAGCTTTGTTGGTCGAGTCGGGGCGAGCCTCGGAGTTGGGGTTTGCTCATTCCATGCGCCTATTGGCGGGCTTTGGCCTTTTGCATGGAACCAATGAGTGGATTGATATGCTGGAGCAAGTCCATCTAGAATTACATCATCAACCGCTACCGGATTGGCTTTTATGGCTGCGTTTGGTCATTCTGGTAACATCATTCCTCGCTTTACTTGCCTTTGGTGAACACCTCCTCATTCGTGAACGCACTGGTAATGCTCCTACTTGGCGGTTGACCGTTCTCGCAGTCGGATGGTACACCGCCTCGTGCATTATTGTCCGAATTCTCTTCAACCTAAATGACAAAGAGTGGCTGCTGGCAGCGGATGTGCTGTCGCGTTATGTCTTGGGCATCCCCGGTGCATTATTTGCGGCGTGGGCCTTGCTACATCAACGCCAACCGTTCCGGGAACGCGGCATGGGAAAATTTGTCCGTGATCTCAATGTCGCGGCAGTGGCCCTTGCAGTTTACGGCGGTGCGGGTCAGTTCTTCCCAGCCAAAAGCGAAATCTTCCCGGCGGATACGATTCATAGCGAATTCTTTCAGGAGACCTTCGGGTTTCCTATCCAACTGTTTCGGGCAGCAATGGCGGTCATCGTCGCAGCTGCTATGATGCAGGTGCTACGGGCGCTCGAATTTGAAAATCAGCAGCGTCTTGCCACCATCGAAAATGAAAAAATCGAAAACGAGCGAAAGAGCCGCGAAGCACTGGCCCGCTTGAATGAGGAATTACAAGAGGCCAACGAAGAAACCTCGCGCTTGTTGGAAGAGGTACAACGGCGTGACGCGGTACGTGGTGAACTGCTTCATCACATTACGGCGGCGCAGGAATCCGAACGAAAGCGCATTGCCCGCGAACTGCATGACGAAACAGGCCAAGCCTTGACCGGTTTATCGCTCGGCCTCAAGGGTCTGGTCTCGATGGTTGAGAACAAACCTGACATTGCCAAGCGTCGCATTGTGGATATGGGCGAAATGGCAACCACCGCGCTGGGTGATTTACGCCATCTGATTAACGATCTGCGGCCTCCTCAGTTGGATGATATGGGCCTAAAGGCGGCTTTGCGCTGGATGGTCGAACGGGCCAATGAGCGCGGCTTGTTCCAAACCGAATTGAAAATCAGTGGCGAGAACATTACCCTACCATCCGAAGTCGAAACCACGCTGTTCCGTATTGGACAGGAAGCCCTGAACAATGTTTCCAAACACGCCCACGCCAAACATGTTACCATAACATTAGATTACGCCGATGGGCCATCACTGACCATCTGTGACGATGGGATAGGGTTTAACCCGGTTGCGATGCTTGAGCCGACCAGCCTACGCGCCTCATGGGGGTTAATTGGGATGCAGGAACGTGTTAGTTTAATTAATGCCCATCTTGAAATTGAATCCGAGCCAAATCAGGGAACGCGCCTCACCGTCCGCCTCAATCGTTAGAAGGAAGTGGCGACCATGACAATCCGAGTAGTAATCGTTGATGACCACAGTGTAGTCCGTGCCGGAATGCGGATGCTGTTAGAGAGCGACCCCGAACTAGAAATCGTGGGTGAAGGGGAAAATGGGCAGCAGGGCCTACAGCTTGCCCGTGATCTTAAGCCCGATGTCATGGTGATGGATGTCACCATGCCTGAAATGGATGGGGTCGAAGCCACCCGGCGCATTAAGCAAGAAATGCCCCAAGTTGCCGTCCTTGCGGTAACCATCCATGAAGGGGCGGATTATTTTTTCCGTATGTTGCAGGCAGGTGCTTCGGGTTATGTTCCCAAACGCGCCGCCGCCGATGATGTTCTGCAAGCCATCCATGTCGTGGCAAAAGGTGATGTATTCCTCGAACCCCGTATCGCCAAAGAATTGGTGTCTGATTACGTCACCCGAGTGCGACAAGGGGTAGCCCAAGAAAGTTATGATGGCCTCACCGAACGTGAACGCGAAGTATTGGCCCTCATTGCCGAAGATGAAACCAATCAGGCCATCGCCAACCGCCTCAGCATCTCGGTCAAAACGGTGGAACGTCACCGCGAAAATATCATGCAAAAACTTAATTTGCATACCCGCACCGAGTTGGTGAAGTATGCGATTCGTAAGGGCATCATTTCATTGGATGAGGATTGAAATCGGCAGTATTTACGAGCAGTGATAAACCTCACTCCGATTGATGACAAGACAGCTTGTAGGTGAGGGCGGCACGCCCTAAAATAGAATCAATAAACAGTTAATTTAACTAGGGGATATTAACCTTTAACTGGCTGAAAAGATTTAATCCCATCAGCCTTGCAATCGCCCTCATAGACGCACAACACCGACCCAGCAGTTAGAGGGATTTTAATTAAATAGAAACTACCAAGGGCGACTGCGAGGATAGGCACTCTCGTGAGTATGCCCTTTTGTCTTCAAATGGAGAGGCAACCCTTGGTCCGAAAAGCACTCAGTCTCACAGTCATTGTAATAGGGTTTGGCCTTGTGTTGATTGGATTGGCGTCATTCCTAACGGAGTCCACGCCCATTCACGCGCAAGATAACGGCGAACCACCGGAATACGTGGGAGCAGGCGAATGTAGCGACTGTCACCGCGATTATAGTCGAAGTCACAACGAATCCCGTCATGCCCGCGCTTTAATCGAGCCAGATGATGAGGATTACCCGATTCTTGCCGATTTCTCAAAAGGCGAGGATGTACGCCAAGTTACCCTCCCCGGCGCATCTGAAGCCAGTGCTTTCACATTAGAGCATATTGCCTATGCTGTTGGCTCCGGTCGCTATGTGCAGCGGTATCTTTATGCTACAGGCGAGAACGAATATCAGGTGCTACCTGCCGAATGGAACACCCAGACGCAGGCATGGCAACCGCTAACCCTCGCCGAAACTTGGCCCGACCCAGCGTATGATTGGAATCAAAATTGTGCGGGCTGCCATACCACCGGCTTTGAGCTAGATAAAGGCAAATGGGAAGATGAAGGCGTTCAATGTGAAGCCTGTCATGGTCCCGGTTTGGCCCATGTCGAAGCCGCCGATGATGCAGGTTCTCGCCCCACTGAAGAAGAACTTCAGGTCGTGCGGGATGCGATTGTCGTCAGTCCTGATGCCCAAATTTGCGGGCGCTGCCACAGTCAGGGAACAGAAGCCAACGGCCTGCCCTACGCGGCGAGTTATCTCCCCGGTGACACACTGGTACAAGAAGGCATTTTTACGCTGACCCCGCCTGAAGATCATGAAACATGGTGGGCCTCCGGTCACGGTAAACAGGCCAACATGCAGTTCAACGAATGGTATAATTCTGCTCACGCCAATTCGCTGACTAATTTGAAAGCCAGCGACATTGCCGAAGATAGCTGTCTGGAATGTCACAGTGTAGATTATCGTCAACGCCAAGCCCTCATCGCCAAATATGAGTCAGGCGAAATCGAAGGCCCGGCACCTGAACCAATTACGATGGAAACCGCGCAGTATGGCGTCACTTGCAGTACCTGTCATGTGAACCACAGCGAGACCCCTACTGATGACTTGATGTTGACCAAAGAACCCTATGCTCTGTGCGTAGACTGTCACAGCAATGGTCGAACAGGCAGCGTCCATTATCCCGTACAAGAAATGTACGAAGGTGATGCGATTGTTGCTGGGCTAGAAGGCATCCCCTCTGGTCATTTTACTGCCGAAGATGGCCCGGACTGCCTTACCTGCCATATGCCATCCGTACCAGTTGAATCTGCGACACGTTTTAGCCACACACTTGAACCCGTCGCACCGGGAGATGCTGAAGAAGGCCAACCTGATAGCTGCACTAACTGTCATACGGATTTAGGCAAAGAATACGCGCAGAACTTCATTCAGGGTACGCAAGAGGGTATTCATCAGCGCCTCTTGAATATTGAGACCGCTTATGCCCAGCAAACTGACCCTGAGACATGGATTCGTACAATCCTCGACTTCATCGGTCAAGACGGCAGCCTCGGCATCCACAATTTCGCCTATACCGACGCTCTACTCGACAAGGCCGAGATCAGACTTGGTGTCGTACAGGACGTCAGTATTCAAACGTTCTCGCCCGGTGAAGTAGCTGATCCTGCGGACTGCGCGGAATGCCATCGTGATGAACATCGTCAATGGCAAACTTCACCCCATGCCAACGCCTCACTAAGCCAAACCTTCTTGGATGACTATTCCGAAAATGGACGGCCCACCTATTGTATGCGTTGCCATGCCTCTGGTTTTGATTCGCAAACACAGCAATATGTGTTTGAAGGCGTGACCTGCACAAGCTGCCATACCTTGCCCGAAGAAGGTGCGGAACACCCACCATCACCCATCGCCATTGCTGATGATTCTGCCACTTGCGGTAGCTGTCACAGCGGTGCCCATGCCCCCGCCTATGATGAATGGGTACTGAGCACACATAGCAGCGCCGGCATTGACTGCGTTGATTGCCATACGCCGCATAATAACGGCCTGATTTTGGACGACATCAACACAACATGCAGTGGGTGTCACCAAGAAGCGCTGATTGATGACGTTCATATGGCGGATGATATGACCTGTGTGGACTGCCACATGTCACAGCGCAACCAACGCAGCGGCGTTGTCGAAGTGACTCGTAACCATACAATGGGTATTGACCCCGGCGTTTGCTCCAACTGTCACGGTAACACCCACCTGTTGAGTGTTCGGGATTCACGCCAATCACCAGAAGAAGCCAGTGAAATCGAAGAACTACAAGCCGATGTCGAAGAACTAGAAGAAACATCCGACCAAAATCTGTATTCGGGTGTCATCGGTGGTGCTATCGGCATGTTGATCCTGCTGTTCATGGTCTTCGCGGTGATCCGCTTCGGGAGGATACGATGAGTACCCCTACCCCTACTACTCGCACTCGTGAAATGACCCGCCGAGAGTTCACCCTGCTCGCGGCGGGCATGGGTATCAGTCTTTTTGGCGCAGACCAACTCTATAAATGGTTTGTGGCACATGAAGACCCGCTTGGTGAAGCGTCCCACAGTGAGGTGAACAAACACGGCCCATATTGGGTGATGGTCATTGACCTACAAACCTGCATTGGCTGTCGGCGCTGTGTTTATGCCTGCCAAGCCACCAACGATACCGCCGAAGGTCATCTTTGGAATATCCTTCTGGAAGATGAGGACACCTTTGCCAAACCCGTCTTCATCACCCGCCCCTGTATGCACTGCGAACATGCCCCGTGTGTGGAGGTCTGTCCGGTACAAGCCACCTTCCACCGTGAAGATGGCCTAGTTGCAATGGATTATGACCGCTGCATCGGCTGTCGCTATTGTATGGTCGCCTGTCCCTATGGCGTGCGTGTCTTCAATTGGGAGGAAAATGACGGAGTAAATCCACAAGTTCCCGCTTGGGGAGAGCCAGAAGTTGATCGCCGTCCACGTGGGGTCGTCGAAAAGTGTACCTTCTGCGCCCACCGTTTGGATAAAGCCGAAGAACGTGGCCTAACCCCCGGCAAAGACCCGGCGGTGACCCCGGCTTGCTGTGTCGTCTGCCCCACCGAAGCGCGTGTTTTTGGTGACCTACGCGACCCCAGCAGTCCGGCCTCGCTTAAATTGGCTGGACGGCAGTCGGTGGTACTACGTTCCGATCTGGGAACCAACCCGCGCGTTTTCTATCTGCTACCTGATGAGCACGCCTAGTGTAAAGGAGCCACTACGATGACTACCAAGCAAAATCGGCTTCAATCCATCCGGACGATCATTCGTAATGACCGCGTTTTTTGGTCATGGGTCGGCTTCCTACTCATCCCGATTGCCTTTGGGCTGTTCTCCGGCCTTTGGGTGTTCTATAAGGGTCTTGCCGTCACCAATTTGACCGACGGTGCGCCTTGGGGTCTGTGGATTGTGTTAGACCTTTCGTGTATCGGGTTGGCCGCCGGAGCATTCTCGCTTTCTGCTATGACCTATCTGCTAGGCCGCAAAGAATACCAACCCCTTGCCCGTATCGCCGTGTTTATCGGCCTATTGGGCTATAGCGGCGCGTTGATGTGTCTAATTCTGGACATCGGACGCCCTGACCGCTTCTGGCACGGCTGGGTCTATTGGAATATCCACTCCATGCTGTGGGAAGTGACCATGTGCATCACCCTCTACTTCTCAGTCCTCGCGCTAGAAGTATTCCCGATGGTTGTGGAACTACCTCTGTTTAATCGTTTTAAACGCTTGCAGCATTTGGGTCATTCTGTCCATCATTTTGCCCCTGTGCTGGCAGTGATTGGCATGTGTCTTTCCCTACTCCATCAATCCAGCCTCGGCGGAACGTATGGTGTCGTGGTCGGACGTGCGTCCTTGTTCCGTGCCACTATGCCGCTGCTGTTTATCGTATCGGCTGTTGCAGGCGGAATGGCTTTCTCGGTTCACATGACCCTGATTGTGCAATGGCTAAAGAAACGCACGCTTGTCCCCTTGTCGGTGTTATTCGAGGTCGGGCAAATCGCAGGCGCAATCCTGCTAGTCTACCTGTATATGCGTTTTTGGGACACCACCGTTGGGAATTATGGCTATTCACCGGGACGTACTGAGGCCTTTACTTCCTTGATGTCCGGCTCGTTTGCCGTTTCCTTCTGGGCGTGGGAAATTATCTTGGGTGGCTTGTTGGCGGCCTATCTGCTCATTCGGGCACGCAGCGCACAAAGTGTCGCCATGCTGCTGATTGGCAGTGGGTTGACAATGGGTGGTTTGGTAGCGAATCGTCTACATACGACTCTACTGGCCTTCACCGAACCTTTGACCGAATCGCCAGCGGTGACGAGTCCCCTTGTCTCACATTATTTCCCGGCTTGGACTGAGTTTGGGACAGGGATCGGCATTGTTGCTGGCCTTACCCTACTTTTCTCGTTGGGAATGCGCTTTTTGCCCGCCTATGAGGGCGAACCTGCTGAGATTTACGAGGAGGCCTTTGCTCCGATGGCTGCTGCCCCCGCGCCAGCCGGTGACTAATATCGCACGTTTTGGAGTACCACTCGACATCACAGATGGGTGGTACTCCTCAAAAATAATCAAATAGTTGCTTATTAAAAGGGTTTGTTGACCTAGAACTACAAATTTTTACATTGTCATCGTCGTCATCATTGTTTGAATCAAAGGATGGTGTGGATGACTTCAAACACCAATAGCAGTACTAAGTTTGTCCTTGAGAGTACCGATTTTCAACGCCTCATTGATGTACTGGCTGGCATAGGGTATCGGGTGATTGGCCCAACCCTTGACCACAATGCCGTAATTTACGACGACATCGCCTCCGTAACAGATCTTCCCATTGGTTGGACAGATGAACAAGATGCCGCGACCTACCGCCTAACCCGTCGTGCGGATGAGGCATTTTTCGGCTATGTCATTGCGCCCCAATCATGGAAAAAATTCCTCCACCCCTCACAAGTCCGACTCTGGCAAGCCACTCTCAACAATGGCACTTTTGATATCTTGCCGGATCCCGAAAAACCCGAACCGATGGCATTCATCGGGGTGCGGTCTTGTGAACTACACGCCATCGCTATTCAAGATCGTATCTTCATCGAAGGGGAATATGTCGACCCCACCTATTACGCCCGCCGTGAAAATCTGTTTATCGTCGCCGTCAATTGTGGGCAAGCTGGCGGCACATGCTTCTGTACATCTGTAAATACTGGCCCGAAGGTTGAGGCGGGATATGATTTGGCCCTCACCGAAATCATTGACCACGAAGTGCATTATTTTGTGGTTGAGGTCGGTTCCGAACAGGGGCAGCATGTTCTAACGCAGCTGCCCGTTCGCCCCGCCGATAAGCGTGAGGCCAAACTTCCCAAGACCATCACCGACAATACTGCCTCTCAAATTAAGCGGCATCTCAATACGGATGGCATAAAAGAACTGCTTTACACCAGTAGTGAGAACTCGCGATGGGATGAAATCGCCAAGCGGTGCTTAACCTGTACCAATTGCACGATGGTCTGCCCCACCTGTTTCTGCACCACTGTCGAAGATGTCACCGATTTGACAGGCCAGCACGCCGAACGTACCCGTAAATGGGATTCGTGTTTCACGATGGATTTTTCCTACATTCATGGTGGGAGTGTCCGCTATTCCACAAAGTCACGTTATCGCCAGTGGATGACCCACAAATTGGCAACTTGGATAGATCAATTTGGCACGCTCGGCTGTGTCGGCTGTGGGCGCTGCATTACATGGTGCCCGGTAGGCATTGACATCACCGCCGAACTTGAGGCCATTCGTCAAACCAAAGTAAAAGGCGAGGCTACAAAAGAGGTGAGCAATGAAAACGTTGGATGAACTTCTCCATGAACATGAATTCTTCAAAGGATTTAAGCCCGAACATCTGGAACTGATGGCGGGCTGTGCCACTAATGTTGTTTTTGAGGCTGGGCAATACATTTTCCACGAAAACGAAGAGGCCAACTATTTCTATGTGATTCGGCATGGCCTAGTGGCTCTCGAAATTCATGACCCCCGGCGCGGGCCGATCTCCATTGACACCTTGCAGGAAAACGATGTGCTTGGATGGTCATGGCTGTTTACACCCTATCGTCGGCACTTCGATGCAAAAGCCGTCAAGCTCACCCGTGCCGTCGCAATAGATGGCATATGTCTGCGTACCAAATGTGAAAATGATCATACACTGGGTTATTTGATGATGCAGCGATTTGCAACCGTATTAGCTGACCGCTTGGAACAAACCCGTCTACAGGTGCTAAAACTCTATGATTAATCTGCCGTCTCAAACTACAACAAGACAACTGACTGACCCAATGAAACCGGAGCCTTTTCGGGTGAAACGGGTCATGAAGGAGTCCTATGACACATTTACCCTAGAACTCGAACCTGTCGCAACCGACCGGCAGTTTACCTTTGCCCCCGGTCAGTTCAACATGCTCTATATGTTTGGGGTGGGTGAAATTCCGATTTCAATCAGCGGCGATCCCAATCAGCCCGGTATGCTTGTCCACACCACCCGTATTGTGGGGTCGGTGACCAAAGCGATGAGCAAATTGAAGGCTGGCGATGTTTTGGGCGTGCGTGGTCCGTTTGGAACAGGCTGGCCCGTGAGTGCCGCCAAAGGCTGTGATGTGATTCTCGTCGCGGGTGGAATCGGGCTTGCCCCGCTTCGCCCCGTACTCTATCAAACATTGGCCCATCGTGACCGCTATGGCAAAGTCGTGCTGCTCTATGGCTGCCGCAGTCCCGAAGATATTCTGTTCCGCAAAGAGCTTGAAAAATGGCGTGCCCGCTTCGATCTCGAAATCTTTGTCACCGTAGACTATGGCGACAGCGATTGGCACGGCAATGTCGGCGTCGTCACCAAATTGATCCCCAAAGCCCCCTTTGATGCACTCAATGCGGTAGCGATGATCTGCGGCCCCGAAGTCATGATGCGTTTTACTGCCATCGAATTGCAAAAACGCGGGGTAGATGGTGAATCTATTGCGCTTTCGATGGAACGTAATATGAAATGCGCCATCGGCTTGTGTGGGCATTGTCAATTCGGGCCGACCTTCATCTGCAAAGATGGGCCGGTGTTTAACTATCCCCAGCTTCAAAGCTGGCTGGCACAGTGGGAGGTCTAAAGATGACACACGAAAAAAAACCCAAACTGGCGGTCTGGAAATTCGCTTCCTGCGATGGCTGTCAATTAAGCATCCTCGACTGCGAAGATGAATTATTGGCAGTCGCTGGCGCGGTTGAAATTGCCTATTTCCCGGAAGCGACCCGTTCCATCGTGCGCGGCCCCTATGACGTGTCACTGGTCGAAGGCTCAGTCACCACCTACCACGATGCCAAACGTATTCAGCAAATTCGGGCCAATTCAAAATTTTTGGTCACAATCGGCGCATGTGCCACCGCTGGCGGGATTCAAGCCCTACGCAATTTTAAGGATGTGGATGAATTTATCCGCATCGTCTATGCCCGCCCCTCGTACATTGAAACATTAGAGCGTTCGACACCCATCGCCGAACACGTCTTTGTAGACTTCGAACTGCGTGGCTGCCCAATCAACAAATATCAGTTGGTAGAAGTCCTCAGCGCCTATTTACATGGACGCAAACCCAACACTCCCGCCTATAGTGTGTGTGTTGAATGCAAACGACGTGGGACGACCTGCGTCATGGTAGCCAGTGGCACCCCCTGCTTGGGGCCGGTCACCCATGCTGGCTGTGGTGCGCTCTGTCCGGCCTATCATCGCGGATGTTATGGCTGCTTCGGCCCAATGGAAACCCCCAATACCGCCTCACTTAGTGCCCAATGGCAAGAATTAGGCGTAACCGAAGACGGATTAGTCCGAGCATACCGAGGGTTTAACGCCTATTCCGAAGCCTTCCGAAAGGAGAGTCAAGCACATGAGCACGACGACAATTAAAGTAGATATGCTCGCACGAGTCGAGGGTGAAGGCGGCCTATACGTCAAAGTCCGTAACGATAAGGTGCAGGAAGTCAAACTGAAATTTTTCGAACCCCCGCGCTTCTTTGAGGCGTTTCTGCGGGGTCGCCAGTATACCGAAGCCCCCGACATCACCGCCCGTATCTGTGGCATTTGTCCGGTGGCCTATCAAATGAGTTCTGTCCATGCGATGGAAGACGCACTTGGCATCAAAGTAGAAGGCCAACTGCGGGAACTGCGGCGTTTGTTGTACTGCGGGGAATGGATTGAAAGCCACGTCCTGCACGTCTATATGCTGCACGCACCAGATTTCCTAGGCTATGCCGATGCCATCCAATTGGCGAAAGATCACCCCGATGCCGTCAAGCGCGGTCTGCAAATGAAGAAAATCGGCAATGAAATCGTCACACTGGTGGGCGGGCGTGAAATCCACCCCATCAATGTGCGGGTCGGCGGCTTCTATCGCGTACCAACCAAGCGCGAACTGCTAACGCTCAAAGACAAACTAGAATGGGCACGTGATGCGGCGGTGGAAACCATTTTGTGGGTTGCCACCCTGCCTTACCCGGATTTTGAGCAGGATTACGAATTTGTCGCGCTCCGTCACCCCGACGAATATCCCTATAATGAAGGGCATGTCGTTTCCAGCAAGGGCATTGACATCCCTGTCCAAAAATATGAGGAATTCTTCCGCGAGGAGCATGTCGAACATTCAACCGCGCTCCATTCGGTCGTGCGGGGGACAGACAACTATTTTGTTGGCCCGCTGGCCCGCTATAACCTGAATTTCGACAAACTACCTGCCCACATCCAAAAAATCGCCCGTGACATCAACTTTGAACCCCCGGTGCGAAACCCCTTCAAGAGCATCATCGTTCGAGCAATCGAAACCTTGTATGCCATTGAGGAGGCGCTCCGCATTATTGACCAATACGAGCGTCCGGCTCAACCGTATGTCGAAGCCAAGCCCCGTGCGGGAATCGGCTGTGGTTGCACCGAAGCGCCACGTGGCATCCTGTATCATCGTTATCGTATTGGCGACGACGGCGCGATTTTGGACGCCAAGATCACCCCGCCGACCTCGCAAAATCAGAAAACGATTGAAAAAGATGTGTGGCATTTTGTCGAACAGGCGCTAGATTTGCCGCAAGATCAGTTGGTGTGGCAGTGTGAACAAGCCGTGCGGAATTATGACCCCTGCATTTCTTGTTCCACCCACTACCTAAAACTTGAAATGGATCGGGAATAACCACATGAAGGTGCTGTGCATTGGGGTTGGTAACGAACTGCGTGGTGATGATGTCGTGGGACGTCTGACCGTGCGCCTCCTGGGTTATCAATCCCTGCCAGACACCACCTTCATCGAGGCCACAGGCGAAGGCGCGGCCTTGATGGACGCTTGGGCCGATGCCGAGGCGGTTTTTTTAATTGATGCGGTGTCGGCGGGTCAACCAGTGGGCACGATCTATCGTTTTTTGGCACACAGCCAAGCCCTGCCCTCGCAATTTTTTTCGTACTCCACCCATGCGTTTAGCGTGGCGGAGGCTGTCGAAATGGCGCGAGTCTTGGGCCAGCTTCCCTCACATTTCATCATCTACGGCATTGAGGGCGAGAACTTTGCGGCGGGCGCGTCTATCACCCCCGCGGTTGAAAAAGCCGTCCATGAAGTGATTCGCCAAATTTCAGCCGAAATCCACGCTTTGCATAGCCACGTTTGATATATGAAATCAAAAAGGGCGAGTTTTTGTGAACCCGCCCTTCTCAAATTACTCAGATTAGCCGATATTAAAGGTCTTCTTTAGAAGCCTGACCCTTATCTTTCAGCGCTGCATGAGCCGCCGCCAACCGTGCCACTGGGACGCGGAAGGGTGAGCAGCTTACATAGTTCAGATTGGCGCGATGGCAGAAATCAATACTCTTGGGTTCGCCACCGTGTTCGCCGCAGATCCCGACCTCGAGTTCGGGTCGTTGCTTGCGACCACGTTCCACGGCCAATTGAATCAGATAGCCTACGCCGTCTTCGTCAATTACTTGGAACGGATTCTCTGGCAGAATACCCTGTTCAACGTAGTTCAACAGGAATTTACCTTCGGCGTCGTCACGGCTGATACCAAACGTCGTCTGGGTCAGGTCGTTCGTGCCGAATGAGAAGAATTCTGAATATTCAGCCATCTTATGGGCGGTGATAGCAGCGCGGGGCAGTTCGATCATTGTCCCGACTTTGTACTCGACCTTGACCTTCATCCGGCCCATGACATCATCCGCAATCTGGATGATAAGATCGCGCACGAACTTCACTTCATTCGCATGATTGGTCACGGCGATCATAACTTCGGGATGAACGTCCACGCCTTCGAGTTTCAGTTGGCAGGCCGCTTCAAACAAGGCACGCACCTGCATGGCGGTGATGGCCGGACGGGTGATACCCAGACGGACACCGCGCAGACCGAGCATGGGATTGAATTCACGCAGACTCTCAACCGCCGCCAGCAAAGACTCGGTGCGGGTCAGTTCATTCGGGCGATTCCCCATCAAACGCAGACCCACGACCTGACGTACCAGTTGTTCATGATCGGGCATGAATTCATGCAGCGGTGGGTCGAGCAGACGGATAATCACCGGCTGGCCTTCCATCGCCTTGAAAATGCCATAGAAGTCGTCATATTGGAAGTGCAGCAGTTTTTCGAGTTCTGTTGCTTCTTCGGCACTGTTTGCTTCAGACAAAATCATCGCCTGTACAATCGGCAAACGATCTTCTTGGAAGAACATATGCTCCGTGCGGCACAACCCCACACCCTCGGCCCCATATTCACGGGCGCGACGGGCATCTTGTGGATAGTCGGCATTGGCATAAATTCCCAAACGGCGGAATTCGTCAGCCCACAGCAGCAGTTTTTGCAGATATTTTTCACGGGCAAAATCGGGTTCAACGCGATTGATTTCGCCAATAAATACTTCACCAGTCGAACCGTCAATTGAAACAGTATCACCTTCATGAACTTCGGTCTCGCCGACTTTCATAATACGGTCACGCACGTTGATGTCGAGGGCTTCGGCACCGCAAACGCACGGCACACCAAATTGACGGGCTACCACGGCGGCATGACTCGTCGCACCACCACGGCTGGTCAAAATACCCTTGGAGGCCAACATCCCGTGTACGTCATCCGGCTTGGTTTCGGGGCGAACCATAATGACAGATTTCTTCGCCTTGCCCCATTTTTCGGCCAGATCGGCATCAAACGCCGCCACACCGACCGCAGCACCGGGAGAGGCATTCACGCCTGTCGCGATACGACGACCCGCTTTGACAGCCTGAGCTTTGGCGTCGGTGTCAAATTGTGGGTGCAGCAATTGGGATACGTGATCGGGGCTGACACGCAAGACCGCTTCTTGCTTGGTGATGACATTCGCCTCGGCCATTTCGACCGCGATACGAACGGCAGCACGGGCAGTCCGTTTACCATCACGGGTTTGCAGCATAAACAACTTGCCGCGTTCAATCGTGAATTCAACGTCTTGCATTTCACGATAGTGCTGTTCCAGCTTGTTCACAATGTCGTTGAACTGTGCGAACACCGCTTTGTTCTCTTTTTCCATTTCCGAAATCGGGCGCGGGGTGCGGATACCGGCAACGACGTCTTCACCCTGTGCATTCATCAGGAAATCGCCAAACAGCTTGGCCTCGCCAGTGGCGGGGTTACGGGTAAAGGCCACGCCTGTACCGGAGTCATTGCCCATATTGCCAAAGACCATCATTTGAACGTTGACGGCTGTCCCCAAGTTATGCGGGATGTTGGCAGCATTACGATAGTCAAATGCGCGTTTCCCATTCCATGACCCAAACACGGCTTCAATCGCGTGTTCAAGTTGTTTAATGGGGTCTTGTGGGAATTCGCTGCCGACATGTTCCTTATAGAGTTGTTGGAACTTGGCGGTGACTTGTTTCCAATCGTCGGCGTTCAAATCTACGTCCGACGGCACGCCTTTTTTGGCTTTAACTTCGGTCAGATAGTCTTCAAATGGCTCATCTGGAATACCCATCACGACGGAGCCAAACATCTGCACCAAACGACGATAGGCATCATACACAAACCGGGGATTATTGGTCAGCTTGACCATACCCTCGGCTACGGCGTCATTCATACCCAGATTCAGCACTGTATCCATCATGCCGGGCATGGAGAACTTAGCACCAGAGCGCACCGATACCAACAGTGGGTTTTCGGCATTCCCTAGTTTCTTGCCCGCTTTTTCTTCCAATTGGCTTAAGGCATGAACAACTTGTTCCCATAGACCTTCGGGCCAAGTGTTGCCGTTTTCCAAATAGGAATTGCAGGCTTGGGTAGTAACCGAAAAACCGGGGGGTACTGGCAAGCCGACGCGGGTCATTTCGGCAAGGTTAGCACCTTTGCCACCCAACAGGGCCTTCACATTATCCCATTTGGTTCCAGTTACTTGTTCTACAAGATCGAGTTCACTAAAGAGATATACCCATCGAGACGGAGATTTATCATCAGATCGTTTCTTGGGTAGGGGTTTTGCGGCTGTTACAGCCATAGCCCTATCCTCCTGTTATTTATATTTGGCTATGCTACGTTCTCCATTGTCGCACTCCTCTTGCATCTCCCACATTGTCATGAGGCATAAGCGTTCGTGATAAAAGTAACATTCTCACGATCTTCCATCCCATCTAATGGTCTTTTAAGAGAAACACCAAATGGCCCACCTTCAAAAATCATCCAACAAAATTTGCAACTCCCGTTATCTTCTATTAATCTTGAAAGAAATATGTCAACTGCAAGCGGGGGAGGTGATAAATGTCACTCCCATCGAATATGGCAAGGCATGTAAATTTAGGTCTCTCATTTTTTGGCAAATTACAAAGGCAGAACTCAATGAAGCACCGTTACTTGTGGTGGGGTTTCATTGTCATTGGGTTGATGCTGATTCTGACCACGCTCGCGATGGGTCAGATTCATGCACAAGGCGGTGGCGATGAAGAAAAAGAATATTATGGAGCAAGAGTTTGTGGTGAATGTCACTCCGATCTACGCAGTGACCAACGGGAGGCGCACCACGCCCTGACCCTACAGGAAGTAGACGAAGAAACCGTCATCCCCGCATTTGATCAGGGTGAAGATGACCGCATGGTTCAATTCCCCGGCTCCAGCACACCGCGTGCCATCAAATTAGAGGACGTAGCCTATATCATTGGATCGGGCCGAAATGTCCAACGATTCCTCTATGCTGTTGCCGAAGACGAGTATCAGGTATTACCCGTCGAATGGAACGTGGGTGAGCAAAAATGGCAGCCCTTCCCATTGGCTGAAGCATGGCCCGACCCCGCCTATGACTGGACACAAAATTGTGCCTATTGTCATACAACAGGTCTGAATGTCGAAAGCAGCAAGTGGGAAGAAGAAGGCGTCCAATGTGAAGCCTGTCACGGCCCCGGTAGCCTGCATGTGGACACAGTAGATGATGTTGGCTCACGGCCCACACCGGAAGAATTGCAGCAAATTCGGGATGCCATTTATGTCAACCCGGATGCACAGGTCTGTGGTCAATGTCACAGTCGTGGCATGGATGCAGATGGCGCTCATCCCTATCCAACCCAATACCTTCCCGGTGGTGATCTATTCGCCGCCTTTACTCTCGTTGATGGAGCCGACCCCGTCCATTGGTGGACAACCGGTCATGCCATGCAGCCCAATATGCAGTTTAACGAGTGGTCAACCTCCAGCCATTCCCAAGCTCTCGCCAATTTGAAAGATAGCGATCTTGCCGCGCCGGAATGTTTGCGCTGCCATAGTGCGGATTATGCGTTCGTTGAACGTCAGATTGCCTTGACCGAAGAAGGTGACCGCGAGGGCGACCCGCCGAGCCTGCCAACTCTCGAAACAGCCCAATATGGGGTGACGTGCTCTGGTTGCCACAACCCACATAACGTCGAGAGTGGGGAGTATTTAATTGCCGAGGATTCATATTCGACCTGCATTAGCTGTCACAATTCGCAAGACCTACCCGCCGTCCATCATCCTAATCAAGAGATGTTTGAAGGCTTGGTAGTCGTTGAGCAAGTTGAAGGCATCCCATCCGCACATTTCACCGCCGAAAATGGCCCAGACTGCACCTCTTGTCATATGGCAGCCGTCACCACCGAAAATGGTGGTCGCTCCAGCCATGTCTTTGTACCCGTCCAACCCGGTGACGCGATGGAAGTTGAAGGGCTGATGGATAGCTGCACCACCTGTCACGAAGAACAGGCCGACCAAGCTGGAATGCAGCAACTGATTGATGACGTGCAAAGCAGCACCCAGACCCGACTAGAAGCGGCCCGCGCCGTAGTCTCGGCTGATAGCCCAGAATGGATTACCGCCGCCCTCGATTTTGTAGACGGTGATGGCAGTCTCGGCATTCACAATTATTCCTATACTAATGCGGTACTTGGTGCGGTCGAAAAAGAACTGAATATCGCCCCCCAAACCGATGAAGGCCCACAAATCGGCCCCGCCCCAGAAGGAACGACGCCAACTGAGCAAGTTGCCGAATCTACTTCTGAAGAATCAGAAGGGCTTGCCACACAATCTATCGTCATCATAGTCGCGTGTCTATCGGCGATGGTCGTTGCGGGCTGGGTGTTTTTTGTGAAGCAGAAGGGTAACGCCAAATGAAACGGATACTTCGACACCAACGTCACATATTCACCTTCTGTTTTGGGGCAGGCTTGGCTTTGGTCATGATTGCTTTATGGCCCAGTTCATCTCCCTCGCAGTCGGTTTTTCAACATCCCGTCGTTGAGGCCCAAGAGGACAGCGGCACAGTCGCCAAACAACCGACTGGCAATAATGCCTACTGCGCGGTGTGCCATTCCCAAGAGGGGCGCACCGTCGAACTCGCCGATGGTACATCGCTCGATCTGCACGTCACGCCGGATATGATTACTAATTCAGTACACGGCACCAGCAACCCGGAAGGCGTGCTTGGCTGTGTAGATTGTCACGGTGAAGATGCCTTCCCGCATGTGGAAGCCCGCCCCGAAAGCAGCCGCGATTTCACTATCAAGGCTTCGCAGGTCTGCACGGAATGTCATGTGGATGAAGCCAAAGGCCAAGCCGATAGCGTTCACTCACGCGGTCTGGAAAATGGCAATCAGCGCGCTGCCGTATGCGTGGACTGTCACGGCGCTCATGATGTACGCCCCATCAAAGACCATCCCGAAGTCGCGGCACAGGTTTGTGGTACATGCCATACCAGTATCTTTGATGAATATCAAGATAGTATTCATGGTCAGGCGCTTTTGGTAGAGGGCAACACCGATGTCCCCACCTGTATCACCTGTCATGGCGTGCATGGCATCAATACGCCCACGACAGCGCAATTCCGCAATCGTTCACCCGAACTTTGCGCAAGTTGCCATGCCGATGAAGACCTGATGGCAAAATATGACATTTCCACGAATGTCTTTGACACCTATCTCAATGATTTTCACGGTACAACGGTTGCCATGTTTGAACAAGACGACCCCGATGTCGCCAGCAATAAGGCGGTCTGTTATGACTGTCACGGCGTCCACAACATCACCCCTGCCGACAATTCTAAGAGTCAAGTTGCCAAAGCAAATCTGCTGGCGACCTGTCAACAGTGTCACCCTAATGCAGCCAGCGACTTTCCCGACGCATGGGTAGGTCATTTTGAGCCATCGCGTGATCGGCATCCACTGGTCTTTGCGGTAGACCTCTTCTACAAAGTCCTGATTCCGGGTGTCCTCGGTGGTTTTGTGTTCTTGGTTGGCACCGACATCTTTGCCCGGGCACGACATATCGGCGGCAAAAAAGGCAAGGGCCACCCCGCCCCAGATTCTGAAGTCCTAGCGAAATCTGACCCGAAGAAGGAAGGCTAATCATGGCAGCGATTGGCACTACAGCAAAACAACACTATGTCGAACGTTTTGGCGCTACCGAACGGATGGAGCATTTTATTCTTGTGATTTCGTTCAGCATGTTAGCCATCACAGGCTTGCCGCAGCGTTATGCAAGCTTCCAGATCGCCAAAGACTTCATTCAACTACTCGGCGGCATCGAAAGCATTCGCATCATGCATCGTTTTTTCGCCACACTATTGATGGCGGGTTCGATCTATCATGGCGGTGCGCTAACCTACAAAGTCTATGTGCGTGGGTCGAGCCTCAACATGCTCCCCACCGTCAAAGATGCCCGTGATTTGATTGGGTGGGTAATGTACAATCTGGGCTTGAGCAAAGCACACCCCAAGATGGGGCGCTACAACTTTGGCGAAAAAGCCGAATATTTGGCGCTGGTCTGGGGCACGTTGGTGATGATTGCAACGGGGTTCATGATGTGGAATCCAATTGCGACCTCCAAATTTCTACCCGCCGAAGTCATCCCAGCAGCACGCTTGGCCCACAGTTCCGAAGCCCTCTTGGCCGTTGCCTCGATCATCATCTGGCATATGTACAATGTGCATGTCCGCCGCTTCAATCGCGCCATGTTCACGGGCAAGATGGCCGTCCATCACATGGAAGAAGAACACGCGCTAGAGTTGGTCGCCATTCAAGAGGGAACAGCCACGCCCGTTGTCCCAGCCGAAATTATTACCCGTCGCCACAAGCGGTTTTGGCCCTACGCCATCGTCATGACCATCGTACTAACCATCGGCCTGATCTTTTTTGTGTCATTCGAAGATAGCGCCATTGACACCGTCCCGCGTCAACCTGTTTCAGCATCAGTCACAATTGATCCTGATGCCGGGGTTGCGGAAGCGGGTGCGACCAAATGGCAGACCCTCCGTTGTGCGGAATGTCATGGCGAAACAGGCGAAGGTGTGCCGCCAATTCCTGCCTTCAGTGTCGCCGATTTTGATTTCAAGTCATTCGCCACCGCCACCCAACGTGGCCCCGCCGATATGCCCGCTTATGGCCCTAATCAGATCAGCGAACAAGACCTTGCCGATCTGTATGCTTTCTTGCGGTCAACCTCAGAGTAACTGCCGAGGAGGGTGTTGCAGCCCTCCCTTTTTGGCAAACACTTGACAGCGGTTTAGGCTTCTTGTTATGCTTATCCCATAGGCAAAAAACTCTGACGGAGATATGCCTGCTCACTAGGGTCTACAGAGAGCCGCCGGATGGTGCAAGGCGGCGACACACCGAGCAGTGTTCCACTCCTGAGTACGTTGTATCATGATGAATGATGCCGGGAGCGCCCGTTAAAGCGCCGAGTCCATTCGACTCATCAAGGTCATGGGCCGCGAGGTCATGACAAATCTAGGTGGCACCACGAGTCCCCTCGTCCTAGTTACAAAATCGTAACAGGATGGGCGGGGCTTTTTTGTTTTCCCGCTTATCCAAGCAATGGAAAGGAAGGCCCATGAGTACACGCGATATTTTCGACTACATCATCTATGCGGTGATTGCCATCGGCTCGATATTGGCGGTGCGGCGTCTCTATCAAGATTTAACACGCCCACTGCCCGACGACAACTGGCAGCCCGCCCAACCGATTGAACCAAAACGCGATCAGCCCAAATAAGCTAAGGAGCAAAAATCAACATGCTGGATATTACCCTTATCCGCGAAAAACCCGACTGGGTGAAAGACCAACTGCGAAAACTCAATGATGCGACCGCTGTTGCCCGTATTGACCGGATTTTAGAACTCGATCAACGCCGCCGTGCCCTGCTGACCGAAGTCGAACAACTGAAAGCCTTTCGCAACAATCTAAGCAAGGCCACTGGTCAACTACGTGGCAACAAAAAACTAGAGGTCGGCGTCAAACAAGCGACCGCTCAAGCCGTGATTGCCGCCCTTGAAGCCAATGACTATCAAAAAGCACAGGGCCTCTTTGAGAATCCGCCCCAAAATGGCAATGGTGTAACCGAAGCCGAATTTCAGGAAACCATGAACGCCCTCTTTGCCCGCTTGGGTGGTCTCGGCGACAAAATCACCGCGCTAGACGAGCAGGTGCGTGAGGTCGAGGAGGCTTTCTATGAGGAGCAGTTGTGGGTACCCAATATGCCCCACGCCAGCGTCCCGGTTGCCGACAGCGACGAAGCCAACATTGCCCATCCGGTACAGGGTGAAATTCGCAATTTCGGCTTCAAAGCCCAACCACATTGGGAACTTGGCCCGGCTTTGGGCATCATTGATTTCGAGCGCGGTGTCAAATTAGCTGGCAGCCGCTTTTACATTCTAGCAGGCATGGGCGCACGGTTACAGCGTGCCCTGATCAATTTCTTGCTCGATGAATTGGTCATGCACTGGGGCTTTGAGGAACTCTATGTCCCGTTGATGGTCAAACGTGAGGCCATGTATGGGTCTGGTCAGTTCCCTAAATTTGTGGATACCAGCTACCCCCTCGCCGACCTTGATATGTATATGCTGCCAACGGCAGAGGTTGCCATTGCCAACATGCTCGGCAATGAGGTTTTGGACGAGGCCAGCTTGCCGCGCAATTATGTCGGGCACACCCCCTGCTTCCGTCAGGAAAAGATGAGCGCCGGACGCGATGTGCGAGGTATCAAGCGCGTGCATCAATTTGAAAAGGTCGAAATGTTCAAATTGGCAAGCCAAGACACCAGCTATAACGAGATGGAAAACATGATGCAAATCGCCGAAAGCATGATCGCCAAGCTGGAGATTCCCTATCGTCGGTTGGAAATCGTGACGGGCGATCTCGGCTTCACCGCTACCAAGAAATTTGACATTGAGATGTGGGCACCCGGCTGCGAAGAATGGCTCGAAGTGTCTTCAATCAGCAATACCGAAGACTTCCAAGCCCGCCGCGCCAACATCAAATATCGTCCGACCGATGGGGGCAAAACCAAATTTGTGCATTTGCTCAACGGCTCATGTCTCGGCATTCCGCGCACTGTGATTGCAATCATGGAAAACTACCAGACCGCCGATGGTGCGATTGTCATCCCGAACGTACTACGGCCCTATCTGGGTGGACAAGAAATCATCGAGCCGAAAGGCTAAGGCGGATGTTCAAACGAGTTCTCGCCAGAATCGTGCATAGTGTGGGGACAATGCGCCGTTTTCATGCTTTGGCTTCACGCCAGCGCACTGATTTTCAGGCCGCCGAACGCTGGTTTACCCGCGCCCTAAATTTGGACAATGGTTACCAATTGGCGCGGTTTAATCGCGGGGTGCTGCGCTGGCGAGAACTTGATGATTGGGCGGGAGCAATCGCGGATTTCACGACGCTCCTCGCCCAAAATTCAGATTATGTGGATGCCCTGTTTAATCGGGCCATGACCTATGCCCGGGCTGGTAACTATCACAACGCAGTCGAGGATTTTGAGCATTTCTTAGACATCGCTCCCAATTCGCGTTGGGCACGCCACGCCTATAATCAACTCGAAGGCCTGTATGCCATTGCCGACGATTTAGCCAAGCCCTTGCCACCAACGGAATCCCCGCCACTGCTTGGGCCATAATCATTTATTGCGGCGTCACTACCCGCCAAATATCAAGGCCAGTATCGCAACCAATGACCAAGGTCGTGCCATCCGTCGAGAGCTTCACAAGGTCAGGTTGGACGCGGTTACATTGCCGATACGGGCCGAGATCAATCCGTTCGCCCGTTTCAACCAGCCACACGCTGACTGTTCCAGAAGCATCTTTGGGGTCAACGCCGATAATCACATCTGCCCCCTGCGTCAATTTGAGGTGCGAGATATAGAACCCATCCCCTAATGAGGCCACTTCGCGGTCAGCTAGTGCCTCAAAATCCACCACATGCAGTGCGTTATAGCCTTCATTTAGCCATACATAGTGCGTACCTGCCTGATTAATCGCGCCGAACATCGCTAACTCACCAACCGACACAGTGGCGGTCAACGTATTGTCAACCATATCCCACCGATACAAATGCCCCTCAAAATCCATTGTCAGGGCTAAGGGTGGCGGCACGCGCCCAACCCTTGCCGCTGCATCCTGATTGGGAATGGCAAACAATTGATCGTATACAAAAACCGGGCTATCGGGCTGATTCATATCCAACTGCCAAACCGACGTCTGTCCAATTTCGTCCGTCACTTCGACATAGACCCTATTTCCACAGGTCGTTGGGTCTTGCAGCCACAAATCATTCACAAAATCAGTCGGCGCATTCAAAGCCATCCGAATGACCTCGCCCTTGCTTTGATCAAGCCGATAAACCTCAACATAACCCTGATACCCAGCATAAAAGCACGCCCCATCACCCGACAGCGCCCGAAAGATACTGCTGTCGGCAATCGGCATAACCGTTACTTCTTCATCATAGCCCCACAAAATCGCACGGCTAAGGGGTGGGCTACCCGGCTCATTGCCAAAGGTGATAATTTTGCTGGCATCGCCACTGGTCACAAATAAGCCCGACGCCGATTCAAGCCCATCGGGTAGATTTTCAAAATCAATCTGCCGCACCGATTGCAAATGCTGAATATTCTCAGCTGTAATGATGGCATTACCTGATTGTTGAGCTTGTGCCGGAGCAATCAACACCGACAACCCGACCAATAGCAATATTCCTAGATACTTCGCCAAAACCATCTCCTTTTTGCAAGCCCTGCCCCCATCAAGCCCATCCCCATCGTAAAAGTCCAGAAGGGCAAAAACGATTTTGCCCATACTTTGACCAGCGGCGGCGACCATGCTGGGGCAGAATCATGTACCAAGTTATCAGTCAGCCGTTGAATATCCGTGCCGTCAGGTCGCATCCGATAGATTTCACGGTTGCCGTCGCGTTCCGACACAAATGCGATCCATTTGCCATCCGGTGACCATGCCGGTAACCCGTCAAACCCGGGGTGGTTGGTCAGACGGCGTACCACCTGCCCATCAAAGTCGGTGATGTAAAGATCGGTATCGCCATCTCGAAACGATTGAAACACAATCCATTTGCTATCCGGTGACCATTCTGGTGCAAGATCACGCCCGTTGCTATACGTCAGGCGAGTCAAATCTGAGCCGTCAGGTCGCATCCGGTAGAGTTCATAATCCACTGCACGATTGGATTCAAACGCAATCCATTGACCATCCGGCGACCATGACGGCGAATTATCCTCGTGCATGTCCGTTGTAATTTTGGTCACCTGCGACCCGTCGGCCTGCACGGTATACAACTCCGAACTGTGCTGCGAATTCGGATCCACCGAAACAAATGCGATTTGGCTCCCATCCGGTGACCAATCCGGGGCACGGCTTGTCTGCGAGGCGGCGGTAATCCGTTTCAGTTGTGTTCCATCGGGGGTAATGCGATATAGCCCTGCGCCGTTATCCCGATAGGAGTAAAAAACAATCCAATCACCATCGGGCGACCATGCCGGCTCAAAATCACCCCCGATACTCTGCGGCAGCGGACGTAGAAACTTACCATCTACGCGGACGGTAAAAAGCTGCCATTCCGTGCCAATCCTTGAACTAAAAATCACCCACAGCGGCTCGGCTTGTTGATGGCGTCCCCATGCGATAACCCCGGTCGTCATCCAGATCAGCAGCGCGGCAACGATGGCAAACGAACGAATCATCAATCGCATTGGCAAATCCTTACTACTAGATATGCTCCTCGTCCATCGCCTGACCCCAGCGAATGGCGGCGGCACTCCATGTATAGCCTGTACCCGCACCCGCCATCACCACCAGATCACCGTCCTTCAACAATCCGCGCCGATGAGCAATATCAAGGGCCACAATCTGATCTACCGACTGCATATGCCCATACTCATCCAGATAAATCGCCTGCTCTGGTGTCAGATTGAGTTCTGCCAACAGCGCGTCGTGGAAGGAACGTTTCATATGCACCAGCGCCAAAAATTTAATGTCCGCCAGCGTATAACCTTCGGCATCAGTCTCAACTGCCCGCCGAATGACCTCTTTGAAATTCGGCATGGAAACTTCGCCCAGATGCTCACCCATATACGTCAAGTCAGTCACGTCCAATTGATGCTGGTGATGCGCGACGGTATCGGTACTGGCAGGCGCGACACTGCCCCCCGCGTGCATGACCACCGTTTTACTGAGTGACCCATCACTCATGGCGGCGGCCCCCAATACAACATTTTCCGCATGACCACGTTCGAGCAGCACCGCACCCCCACCCGCCCCAAAATTGAACATAAAGCGGGCACGTTCATTGTGATAGTCTACTAGATCGTTTTCACGCGAGGCGGTCACCAACAAAACATGCCGCAAATGATGATCGTCACGCATCATGGCCCGTGCCGATTTAAGCGCAATCGGCGCACCCGCACACAAGGCATACAGTTCAAAGGCGGCAGCTTTCTTGGCCCCCAATAACTGTTGGACACGGGTGGCGGCTGACCACACAATATGATCTTTATATTCGCTGCCGTGATAGAGGATTAGATCAAGGTCGGCGGGGTCGAAATTTGCTTTTTCGAGAGCCTGCAAACCCGCCTTCGCCGCCATCTCAGCGCAATGGTCATCCGGCCCAGCCACATGTTTTTGGCGTAGCCCCATCTTCTGGATAATCACAGCTTCTGGCACACCACTTAGGGCTGCGACATCGGCGGCTGTTTCAATTTTTTCGGGGAAATAGGTTCCCCACGAACGGATTCCAATCACTGGTAAAGTCATAGGGGTATTCCCTTTTGTGCGCGAAATTAGAATAACATCACTACTTTAATTGTAATCCTCTGCACGGTTTAAGGGATAGAGAAAAACGGCCCATTTCGAATCGTCCGACTAACGAAAAAGGGACAGGTTCTTACACCTATCCCATTTTTCAAATTCGGTATGAACTCCTGCTGGTCGGCTTAATTCTCAACGCTGATAATCAGTTCATAGGTACCAGCCGAAATGCCGTTAAACGCCCCATAGCGTGTTGCCACAAGAGTATACGTGCCATCGGCAGGCAGTTTAAAGCGCCGAATAGCTGCATCCTTACCAATGCCTCCGAAGTCTTCATCATTAAAGACTAATTCACGACCCGACGCATCGAACACACTCAGATAGCTGTCCAGATCGCCATCGGTGCGCTGCATAGTGATGGTCACAATCTCGCCCGCCTTGCCCACAAACACATAGCGTTGTTCAAGATTGGCGCTGTCTACCGCCCCAACCACTGTCATCCCATAGCTGATCTCCATCCCCTGCACGTTGCCTGAATCAACCGGGGGTGTTGTTGTCGTATCCCCTCCGCCATTAGTCTCGCCATCTACGCTGAGAGTCAGCGTGAAATCGCCAAAACTGGTGCCATCGGTTGAAAGATAGCGGCTAGCAACAATTTGGTACGTCCCGTCATCGGTTAGGGTATAGGTGATTTCCGAATCGGTGGTGGTCATGTCGGAATCATCATTCGCACCGCGCAGTGTACCATCCGGCCCATAAAGCGTCAGTTGGGTATCCAATGTGCGGCTTTCGTCTGCCGCCATGCGAATGACAATCATATCCCCGGCCCGACCCGCAAATTCATAAATATGGAAGGGTGTAGTGTCATCAATCGAGCCCGTCACGCTGTCGCCATAGGTCAATGTCGCTTCTACCTGCGTATCACCGCCTGCTTGACCGCCGTCGCTGGTAGTATCACCACCCGAACCCGTATCAGCCGCCGTTTCTAGACTGTTGGTGGCAGGTGTGCCATCAGGATTGATACCAGAGACGGTCAACGTAAAAGTAATCGCCCCGGCGCGTGACCGCATTGGCCGCGAAACGTAAACACTGTACGAGCCGTCAGCCGGAACAGTGGCCTCATAGACTAATGAGCCATTTTCGGTAGCCTCAAAGGGTACGACTCGTTCACCTGCCCCTAAGCGTACTTCCAAGTGTAGGATTTCGGTGGTTGTGTCGTGTTCCAATGTGAACGTCAACACCTGTCCGGCTTTGGCGTCCATCAGATAGGCCGCTTGCGTAAAGTCAGTGGTCAAGCGTGAACTGACCGGAATATCAAAGATGATTTGATTGCCAGCTTCCGCCCCGGCCTTTGACACCACAAGGTTATAACCACCCTCGGCCAGTCCGTCGCGTTCAAGGAAGCGCGTCGCCACAAGAACATAGGTTCCGTCGGCGGGTAAGGTAAGTTCAAGATGAGAATAAGGCGGATTGGGGCCGTCATCATTTTCGGCAATACGCTCGCCATCTGGCCCGAACAACACCAGATACGCATCAAAATCAGGCTCGGTCGAGGTCATATCAATCGTGATCTCATCCCCGGCCTTGCCCTCAAAGCTATAGACATCCTGCCACTGATCATCAGTGATCTCGCCCGTCACCTGCTGATAGTACACAATCGAAGTCGCACTAGCAGCCTCGACCGGGTCAAGCGTGGCGATAAATTCCGGCACTTCAATGGCCGACGTATCAATGTTGCCTTCGCCGGGGGCCGCCGCCACCGCATCAAAAAATTCCATGACCGTGCGGGTAACAATCCCTGAATGAGCCAGCAAAATCGTGCCATCAGTATCAATCAAAAGCGTGGTCGGGAAAACCTGCAACCCGATGGAGCGAATGTAGGCGTCACCGGGATCAACATACAGCGTCAGCCCATCCGCGCCGCCTTCAATATCGTTCCGCAAAAAGCGCTGCGCCGCGTCGGGGTTGTCATTCGCATTGAGGAACCATAAATCATAATTTAGCCCACCTCCCCGTGCCATCTCGGCAAGGAACGGAAATTCAAATCGGCACGGCCCGCACCACGAAGCCCAAATATTAATCGCAGCAGGACGTGTCATTCCAGCGGTGTTAATCTCAAGGGTTTCATCATACAAGTCGGTAAAATACCATTCGTTAAAAACCGTCCCAGCAGGCGCATTGATTTCCGTACCATTCATTGCCCCCAAATCGCCGCCGCGCCAACGGGTGACATTGTTCGTGCGAAGGTTCTGGATATGAACCGCTTTTGCCAACTCATTAATTCGCTGAACGGGGTCATCTTGGGCCACTACGGGTTGGGAATGACTATTTAATAACGACCAACAAACTAGTCCTACCAATAAAACTATTTTTACCGCGTTTTTCATCATCGTTCAGACTCCATTTTAAGATCACAGGACGATGCAGAGTCAAAATATTCCCAAAATTGATTTCATTGATTCTTTCTAGTCTATCATTTTTTGCGAATGGAGGTTCATGAGAATCAGGCGCTTTGGCACCGGAAATTTTGCAACCGAAAGAAATATGGACAGGATACCAAGTTTTCCATATATAATGTGAATAAAGCGAATTTTTTGTGAATTATCGAATCAGAATTTATTTTAGTCCAATGAAAGAGTTTCGCATGGATACCAAAAAAGAGATTACTGGCCTTGCCCGCCGCATGGCTAAATGTAAAACCTACGATGAAGCATGGATGTTAGGGTTGGAGCTAGAAGCCTTTGGGCATGTCAGTACGGTGGCCTTTAAATATGTTCTAGATCACGGCACACAGATGGCCCGCCACGCCGCTGCCTTTTGGTTATCCGACGAGGCCGAGATTGTCCCCGCCGAAGTTTTTCTAAAGATGGCCTCAGATGAAGATCACGAAATTCGCTTTCATGCCGCCTATGGCCTCGGATATGTCCGCCATGCCGATGTCATCAAAACCCTGCAAAAATTGATGCGCCATGACCCCAATCCCGAAGTACGCCAAACCGCTGCCCAAAGCATCTTTGCCGCCGCCAAACTCAACAATGCAGTGGATGCCGTCATCGAAGATTTTGCCCACACCTTGATTCACGACGAATCTGCAATAGTACGCGAAGAAGCCGCCACCAGTCTTGCTAATTTTCTAAAAACACCCGTGCTGCACAAAGCGATTGAACTACTTGAAAAAAGCCTTGAAGACAGCGACGAGGCAGTTCGGGTTCAGGCCAGAATCTCGCTTTCGGTACTACGTAACGAAATTTGGGAAGAACTCCGCGCTACCTCGACCTAAGGGACGGCGTTACTACGAGGCAGATTGAGCATCGTCTTTTCTAATTAAGCCGATACCCAGTACCAATAGCCCCGCGACCAACACAACCGCCCCCAGATAGGCCAGATAGATTAGCGCGTTGGGGTCAGTGGCATCCGGTGATAAAACCGAGAGAAAAAATCCCATCGGCAGTAAGATAGCCGAGGCCGGAATAGCTTCTCGTACAAATGCTTTGAGACGCTTAGAAAGATTCGTCTCATCCACATAGCGTAGGGCCACCAGCGACAATACCAACAAAACACCTGCATGAGCATGGCCTGCCCGCCAAAGGTCTTGGCGTAGCGCATTTTCCATGTACTCTGGGTCATTAATCAACATGGTCAACACACTGACCCCGCCAAATACCACCGTCGGCAAAATCACCAACAGCACGCCCGCCATTTTACGCGATTCTCGACTAATCATAAGGTTCTCCTTTGCTACAATGCTGCTTTGATGTTGGGAACGTTATTTATTCATACCGAAACCGTGCGACCCCGATGACCCCAAAAGCAACGGCCATCGCTACCAGTACACCGACCTCCGGCAAGACATCGAACACCGTGCCATCGTAGTATATCAAATCTTGAAAGCCATCCATCACCCACGCGATGGGCGAGAAATGCCCGATAATCTGCATGAATTCCGGCACAATATCCAAAGGCCACCACGCCCCGCCCAAAGGAGCTAACACAAACCCTCCCAGAGACGCAATCGCACCGGCCTGATTTTCATTTCGCACAAAAGTTGCCAGCAAAAATCCTAGCGCACCCCCACACAGCAGAAAGGCAATCACCAGCAGCGCAATCGCCAGATAGTTGCTGCCAAACTTCGCCCCCAAGAATCCGCCGATGACATACAGGATAATAAACTGGAGTCCTGCATAGATCATTTGGGTTAACACCTTGCCCGCCACAACTTGATATTTGGGAATCGGCAAGGTAAACAATCGCTGCAATGTCCCGGAGGTTCGCTCCCCGACCAATACACTTGCCGCATTTAGTAGTGTAAACAGCAGGAACATACTGGAAACCCCCGGCACCGATTGATTCGCCCCCGTGCCGATTTTGGTTTCTTCACCCGACGATTCCTCATCAATCCGCGCCGGAGCATTTTGCCACTGCTGTTCCGCTTGTGCATAGAGTGTGGTGAAATTTTCGGCACTGCCTGTTGTGCCAGTCAAGGCCGCCAATTCGGGGTCAAAAGCCAACTGGGCCACCACCACCGAACTCCCTACCAGATTGCGGGCCGTGTTAATCATGTTATTCACCACCGATGGCGCATTTAGGCTGTCATTGCTGCGATACTCCAACGCCACACTTTCGCCGCGCTGCAATGCCTCACCAAAACCCGCCGGGATGATGATTGCGCCGCTGGTATCACCTTCTTCCACACGCTCTTTGCCCATATCCGACCACGCATCATCTTTGTTCAAATCGCAGTCGCCAGCATTCTTTTTGCCATATACACAGACAACCAGACTATCGCCCCCGACGGCTTCCAATTGGTCAATAAAGGCATTGGAGAGCGCCGACTGGTCATTGTCTACCAGATCAAGCAGGATGATTGACTCATTGCCATTAATCGCAAGCGACAGCACCGACATAATCACTACGGGCATGATCAGGGTGAAGACCGCCAGATTTCGATCTTTAAACAGCCGCATCAGGTCATATCGAGTAATACTAAATACAGTACGCATGTTGATTTTCCCCTAGTCTCTTATACCATTACCTCTACGAACGAAAACGCCGACCAAATTGGAACAGCACGATTGTGAAAAATACCGCCGCCATGACCAGCAAGACCGCTACATTAGGCAATATATCCACCACCGTCCCGCCATCAAAAGATAGGGTTGTAAATCCATCCAGCCCCCAATGATTAAGCGTAATCTTCGAAAGTTGCCCCAAGATCGGCACATCACTTACCGGGATAAATGCCCCGCCGAGCAACCCGGTGACGGTCAAAACGAGCGTAGTAATCGAGCTACCCTGATCGGGATTTTTGGCAAATGAGGCAACTACAAGCGCAAAACCTGCCCCCGCTGCCACAACCGACGCCAATATCAGCACAATACCGATGACATCCGTACCCCACACCGCCACGTCGCTACCAAATACCACATTCGCGGCAAAAATCATCGCCACCATCAAAACGATCATCTGGAAAATGCCCGTCACGTAAATCCCGACCATCTTGCCCCCCAGATACACCGTGCGCGGCGAGGGGGTCGTCCAGATACGCTGCATCGTCCAATTACGTTGATCTACCAAAATACTGACCGCACCGTTGGCAAGGGCATAGGTCATGAACAAAATCGCCACCCCCGGCCCAAAATATTGCAGCGAATTAAATTCCCGCACCTCGCCTTCAACACTCACCCGATTGAGGGCAATCGCCTCTTTTTCGCGCAGTTGCTGGCTGGCCTGCTGCACATAAGCAACGGCGGCATCAACGGCCTGATTATTCAGGCTGGCTTGCTCAGAGGCATACGGAATCCCAACTTGTAGCGCGATATTTTGGTTATTGAGTTGGGTCATTATGCCGTCAATAATCGAACGGGCCACATCACCGGGGATGCCTGCGCCGGGATTATAGTAAACCCGCAGCGTGCCCCCCTTGCCCGGTTCAATGACGCTGGCGGTAAAATCCTCCGGTACAACCACCAGCACGTCTAAATCGCCATCCTCAACCTGCTGGCGGGCTTTCTTTTCATCGGTCACGGTTTTGCCGTCTATAAACTCACTCAGTTCATCAGGCGGGGCTTCAACCAACACCTGTGTGTAAATATCGCCAAAGGCCTGCTCAGCCTGTACGCTGCCAGCGTCGAAGTTCAGCACCCCGACCTTCGCCGCTTCGACTTCGACATCATTGGAGCCGCCGCCGAACGCCGCGCCAATAATCATGCTGATGGCAAGCGGGCTGACCATATTGAACAATAGGGCTGAACGGTCAGTGAAAGTCTGGTAAATATCGGCCCACGCGATTGCTCGGATTTTTCGCCAAATCATGGTCGTTTTTCTCCTCGCCTAATCGCGCAGTGCGCGTCCGGTAAGTTGTAAGAATACAGCTTCAAGATTCGGTTCTTGAATTTCGACCCCGTGCAATGCAAGTCCGGCCTCGTTGATAATCCGAATCGCCTCTGGTAATTGCTGGCGACCATTCCGAGCAATTAGCCGCACTTCCCCGTCCGATGTTTCGGCACGTTGAATATCAGGAATCGCCCCTAGTCTCCCAAGAACCGTTTGTGGCGGCTCTGGCAGGGTCAAGCGGATAATGTCATATTCCCCAACCGTCTTGACCAACTCGTCAAGCGTCCCTAGCGCGATAATCTGCCCGTGATCAATAATGCCAATGCGCTTGCTCAGTTCTTGGGCTTCTTCCATATAATGCGTGGTATACAGCACCGTCATGCCTTGCTGATTGAGTTCTTTCACTGTGTCCAAGATATTGCGGCGGCTTTGCGGGTCAATAGCGACGGTGGGTTCATCCAAAAACAGCATTTTGGGGCGATGCATCAATCCCACCCCGATATTGACGCGGCGCTTCATACCCCCCGAATATTCGCTGATTCTGTCGCCAGCTCGATCTTTGAGATCAATAAACTCCAATACCTCATCAGTGCGTTTGCTCAAATTCTTGCCGGATAGCCCATATAGCGTGCCAAACAGATTCAAATTCTGGCGGGCGCTCAAATTGGGATACAGCGCCAAGTCCTGTGGCACAACCCCGATTTGTTTTTTCACGTCTAGCGGTTGCTTGGTGATGCTAAATCCACCAATCAATACATCCCCGCCGGTGGGGGTCAACAACCCACTCATCATGCTGATAATCGTCGTCTTGCCTGCTCCATTTGGCCCTAATAGGCTGAAAATCTCGCCTTCCAAAATTTCGAGATTCACCCCTTCTTTTGGACCAACCGCATAGGGGCCATCCGGAGGGGAATACTGTTTCCGCAGATTATCCAGCTTTACAAACGTCGTCATGATTGCCCTTTCTCCCTATCTTCTAATTGCCGAATTACATCATCACACCATTCAGCCCATGCCTGAACAGATTTCAGGCCAGATTGTAGAGTCAGCATCCAATAGAATGCGTGCTCTGGATACTGCTCGGCGGTTTTTTCTATCTCGGTTTTCACGTGGTCGTATTGCTGCAACACGCCTAGAAACTGATTACGTTGCGCGATCAATTGTTGTTTCAAAATCCCCGGCGGCGTTAGTGCCCCAAAAAACACCCGCAGTAAATTAACATTCCGAATCGGTAGCCATTCAAAATCCTCTTGAAGCCACTCTTGAAGCGCAGCGCGTCCTGCCTGAGTAATGGTATAAACCTTGCGATTACGTGCGTTGGCGGGGTCGGGTTCAACACTGACATACTTGGCCTGTTCAAGCTGGTCAAGCGTGCGATAGATTTGCGGCAGATCGGCCTGCCAAACATAACTTGGCCCTTCTTCAAAAAAAGATTTGATGTCATAACCCGATTGTGGGCCTGCGCTTTCCAAAATTCCCAAAATGGCAAATTTGAGCGACATAATGATTTGTTACCTCTACATAGATACAAAGTAACAGATGTCAACACATCTATGTGATGACATCTATGATAAGGTTGATTTTGTTTGGAGTCAAGCATATAAAAAATCAGGGCAAGGACGGCAAGTGGGTTTTGAGGGAGGGAATCGCGGTGCGGTCATCAATCATCCGCTGGTCAAAGACAAAGGCTTCGTTTGGCACAATCTTCCAGCGGTTGCCATGTCGCTCATTCAGCGCGGTGGCGATTTCATAGAACGTCCATTTGGTATTGGAATCCAGCAGATACAACCCCGCCGCGTCGTTCGCCAATTGCACCAGTGTGGCAGCCGTGTCGCTGATAAATGAACAGGCTGGATACCAGCGGGTGCTGGCATTAATTTGGCCCTCGTTTTGCATCTGCGTCTCAAAAAACCCAACCATCTGGCTTGGGCCAGCCGTCTCACCAATCTGCCAACCGATACGCGCCACAACAGCATTCGGATTTTGCTGCAATACCCGTTCTTCGGCCCGGCGCTTTTCATAACCATACCCCTCGGTGGCGTCTGGTTGCGAGTCTAGCGTAAATGGCCCAACCGCAAAATCGGTGAAAACCATCACGGAGCTGGTAAACACAAAACGCACATCTAGCACACGGCAAATCCAAGCCAGTTCGCTTGTCCATTCATAGTTGACCAGCCATGTCTCGTTATCACGCCCTGTCAGGGTTGAGGCGGTAGCAAGATGGAACAACACATCGGGTTTTTCGGCCCGCACAAATGCTTCCATCGCGCCATAGTCATCAAGCGGGATTTGCTGCCGATTCCAGCCAATCACCGTATCGCCCCGCGCTATCAAATACTGCTTCAAACCCGTACCTACTGCGCCACTTGCCCCAGTAATCATTGCTCGCATGGAAATCTCTCCTCTGTAAAAAGCAAATTCGCAGCGCGAAGGTCAATGCGACGTTCAACGCTGCGAATGAGTAGTCATTTTGATTTGTGGTGACCGTGATTAGATGGGAGGTTGAATCAATGCACTTTCTTGATCTTGACTTTCATCTGACCATCAGGGGTTTGATACTTGACCATCTGACCGACTTTTTTGCCCAACAACGCCGAACCTAAAGGACTTTCATTGGAGATACGCCCTTCACGAGGATTGGCTTCAGCTGGGCCAACAATGCGATAGGTTTCCGGGTCAAAGCCTTCTTCTTGGATCGTCACTTCCGAACCAACCCGCACAATCCCACCACTGGGGTCCTCATCAATGATGGTGGCACTCCGCAGCACGACTTCCAGATAGCGTATACGACCTTCCAGAAAACCCTGCCGTTCTTTGGCATCATGATAATCGGCGTTTTCAGAAAGGTCGCCCATCGCAATCGCCTCTTTCAGTTTAGCCGCGAGGGCGGGACGTTCTACATTTAACAGGAGGTCTAATTCCTCACGCAGGGCTTTTGCACCCTCAGCAGTCAGGAAATTTTGCTCATCAGACATTGCATGTTCTCCCAATGATTAAAAAGTAAATCGGGTTTTCGCTAAATAAGGTTTTTTGACAGAAATTGGCACTAGTTTCGATCAGGGTCGCTCAAATGGGACAAATAAACGTTCCCATTCTTGCAGGGCATAACGATCGGTCATCCCCGCAATATAATCTGTTACAGCCCGATGCTGCCCCCGTTCATCGAACTTCTCTCGTACCGACGGTGGTAATTGAGCTGGTTCTTCAATATAGGCCAAGAATAAATCCTGCAAAAAACGCCGCGCTTTGCGGCTCATCCGTACCACCCGAAAATGGCGATAGAGATTCTCATACAAAAAGGTTTTGAATTGGCGGTTCATCGTCGCAAACCGCTCTGAATGCCGTACCAGATTTTGGGTCAGATGCTGCACATCTTGGGGTGACTGCACCCCGGTTGCATCAATCGCGTCGGCGGTACTATTGATGACATCGTACAACTGCAACCCGATCATGCGCCGAATCAAACGATGTCGCATCAATTCCGCCAATGTGCCGTTTTTATAGCCAACCTCGTTCGACAAATATTGCCACCACTCAACCTCAGCCAATTGCTCAGGAACTAAAAGTCCACTACGCAGACCATCGTCCAGATCATGCGCGTTATACGCCATCTCATCTGAAATGTTGGCAATTTGTGCTTCAAGACTGGCTCTTAGGTTTGGGTCAAAACCAAAACCCGACGCATCACTATTATCGTACTCTGTCTCGTGTTTGACAATTCCTTCTCGCGCTTCATACGAAAGATTCAAACCGGGCCAGTTCGGATAGCGTCGTTCCAATTCGGTGACAATCCGATAGGACTGCTTGTTATGCTCAAATCCGCCGTGTTCCGCCATACATTCATTCAGGGCGCTTTCCCCGGCGTGACCAAACGGTGGATGCCCCAAATCATGCGCCAAACAGATGACCTCGACCAAATCTTCATTTGCCCCTAGTGCCCGCGCCAAACTGCGTCCGATTTGCGTCACTTCGAGTGTATGTGTCAGCCGCGTGCGGTAATAATCGCCCTCAAAATTGACAAATACCTGCGTTTTATATTCCAGTCGGCGGAACGCGGTAGTATGAATCACCCGATCACGGTCGCGTTGAAAAATGGTGCGATATTCCGGGTCGGCATCAGGATATTCCGTCCCTCGGCTCTGCATACTCTTAAGAGCATAAGGAGCTAAGGCTCTGTTTTCTTGGTCTTCCAATCGTTGTGTAGAAATTTTGACCACGATATCCCTCAGCATTGACTGTATGTTGCTAAATATTAACCGAATTTTAGCCCAAATCCCCATCTATGGGGTAGCGAAGAGAAAATTTATAAGCCGAGACCGCTGCCAGAGTGGGATTTACAGTGTTTCTCATGTTGAGTATGACTCGCGTTTCAATCTAGATTCAGCATGGTGGCTTTAGCCCGGTATCCTAATTGGTCAATCTACTTGGCAATCGCTATTTTCCAACTAAATAAAAAGGGCGAGATCAAGAACTCGCCCCCCCGGTTTCAATCGCCTAGTTCATGCGTGCATTCCGCCGTCCCCGCCCTTGTTTGGGGTTTGCGGTGGCTTCCATCTCTTGTACCAGCATCAACGAAAGATCATCGCTGGTCTGGCCCTTCTTAAGTACAAGGGCTTGGCGCAGTTCAATAATTTGATCCCGCAGCAAGGCCGCTTTCTCAAATTCCAGCGACTTGGCAGCACGGCGCATTTCTTCTTCCAATTCTTGCACCAAACGCATAATCTCCTCAGTGGGTAATTCATGCAGTGGCACAGCAGGCGCGGCGGCGGCTTCCTGTTCGTCCACTTCTTCGATATGCAAACTGCGTACCCGGTCGGTCAAATCGCGCACCTCTTTGACGATGCTCTTGGGTTCGATGCCATGTTCGGTGTTATAGGCAACTTGGATGTCGCGGCGGCGGTTGGTCTCCTCAATCGCTTGTTTCATAGAGTCGGTCATCTTATCAGCATACATAATGACCCGTCCCTCAACATGTCGCGCCGCCCGTCCGATGTTCTGAATTAGGGCACGAGCCGAACGCAGGAAGCCCTCTTTATCAGCATCAAGGATGGCGACCAGCGATACTTCCGGTAGGTCAAGCCCTTCACGGAGAAGGTTAACCCCGACTACCACATCATAGACCCCTAACCGCAGATCACGCAGAATCTCGATACGTTCAATTGTGTCAATCTCAGCATGTAGATAGTGAGTCTTGATGCCCGACTCAATCAGGTATTCCGACAAATCCTCTGCCATGCGCTGTGTCAGTGTCACAATCAACGCCCGCTGACCCACTGCAACCCGCTGAGTCACTTCGCGCAGCAAATCATCAATCTGTCCATTGGTTGGACGCACTTCTACCATCGGGTCAACAATCCCGGTCGGGCGAATGACCTGCTGAACCACCCGATCATTGCGCTTGTCTTCATACGGGCCGGGGGTCGCCGACATATAGATGGTTGTCCCCATCCGGTCTTCAAATTCGGCAAAATTGAGCGGGCGGTTGTCCAAAGCACTTGGTAGACGGAAGCCGTGCTGCACCAGCAGTTCCTTGCGAGAACGGTCACCCCCCGACATGCCATTTACCTGCGGGATGGTCATGTGGCTTTCATCAATCACCAACAAATGATCTTTAGGTAGATAATCTAAGAGCGTCCATGGAGCTGTACCCACCGCCCGCCGATCTAGATGGCGTGAATAGTTCTCAATCCCGCCACAGAATCCGACCTCGCGCAGCATCTCAAGGTCAAACCGGGTGCGCTGTTCCAAACGTTGAGCTTCCAACAGCTTACCTGCCTGTTTCATATTGGATAGCTGCACTTCCAGTTCCAACTCAATATCGCGGATGGCCTCTTCCATTTTTTCGCTTTCGGCGACGAAGTGCTTAACCGGGAAGATTGAAATTTCATCGCGTTCGGTGATGATCTCGCCCGTCAGCGACTCAAATTCGACGATACGTTCAATCTCATCGCCAAACATCGAAACCCGAATAGCGTTCTGGCTATAGGTGGGCCAAATTTCGAGCGTATCCCCGCGCACCCGGAACGTGCCTGTTTGTAGTTCCATATCGTTGCGGTTGAAGTAGATACTGACCAGATGCCGTAATATCAGGTCGCGCCGTTGGTTCTGCCCGACCTTCAAATCGAGCATTAAGCGTCCCCACGCCACCGGGCTGCCAATACCATAAATACACGACACCGACGCCACAATCAGCACATCTTTGCGTGTCATGAGAGAAAACGTCGCGGCAAGGCGCAGGCGGTCAATATCCTCGTTGATCTGCGAGACCTTTTCAATATATAGGTCATGTTTGGGGACATACGCTTCGGGCTGATAGTAGTCGTAATAGCTGACAAAATATTCCACCGCGTTGTTGGGAAAAAACTGCTTAAACTCCGCATACAACTGCGCCGCTAGTGTCTTGTTGTGCGCGATGATCAGGGTCGTCCGGTTGGTTTGAGCCACCACATTCGCCAGTGTAAAAGTTTTACCTGTGCCTGTCGCGCCGAGCAAAATTTGATTGGTTAATCCGGAATTGATGCCTTCGACCAGTTCACGAATGGCTTGGGGCTGGTCGCCGGTGGGTTGATAATCCGAGACAAGTTGGAACTTGGCTTCCATAATCCTCCACCTAAGAATGGGTAAAATGGTTCAGGGGGTCAGCGAACAATCGTTCTATTCTAGCGCATCCTGCCATGCTTTACCAGTAGAAAAATCTCCGCCTAAAGGAGTAGGAACAGTTCATCAGCGAACTTCGTTAAAGGTGTGTCGCAGAATTCACCGCAATTATCACTGAGAGGAAACACATCATGTTCATCAACAAAAACCTTCAAGCCCGACTCAACAATCTCGACAAACTAGCCACCCGCTTTATGGCAAAACACAGCATCGCATTGTTACGCATCAGTGTCGGTATTGTCTTTTTCTGGTTCGGCATCCTGAAATTTTTCCCCAGCCTCAGCCCTGCCGAAGAACTCGCCGCCCGCACCATCGAAACCATGACCTTTGGCCTGATCAAAGAAAATATCTCGCTGCCGGTCTTGGCACTGTGGGAATGTGCCATCGGTGTCGGTCTGATTACCGGTAAGTTCCTGCGTGTAACCCTGCTGCTGCTGTTCGCGCAAATGAGTGGAACCATTATGCCGCTGTTCCTGTTCCCGGATGAAACCTTCACCCGTTTCCCCTATGCCGCCACGCTAGAAGGGCAGTACATCATCAAGAACATGGTGCTGGTCAGCGCGGGTTTGGTCATGTGGGCAACCGTGCGCGGTGGACAATTGGTGGCTGAACCGTTGGCCCACAAACGCCAATCCATGACCGTCAAGGCTATTCTGCAATCACAAACCATGCCCCAAGTCCAACTCTAATCTCACTGTGCAAATCTCATCAAAAAGGGCCGACTATCTAAAATCGGCCCTCTCAAAATCTGTGCTTATTTGTCAAATACCCTGAACTAAACCGCGCGTTTTTTCTGGAAACGTCTCCCCAAAGCGATGATGCGCAATGGAACGGAAATCAGCAACAAGAACAGCATCCACGACACCGCCACCCGCCAACTCCAACTGAGCAAGCCCATCACCACCGCAATCACCCCCGTCGCCCCATTCATCGCAGCAAACGGATACGCCAACGCCCACCCCTTCAAATCATGTTCGCGGGGCAAATGGGCCAGCGCCTTTGCCGCTTCCGGCGGTTCACCCGTAAACGGTTCGGCCCATATCGCCAATGTGGGGTATTTCTTGACCAGCGGGTTATAAAAATATTTCCGCATCCAGCGTCGAATTTCAATCCATGTCTTGTTCAGTGACCCCACCAAGCCGTAGGGCACGACCAACACGAACAAAATGAACGCCAACCCCAACGCCACAGCCCAATATTTTTCGGAGTCTACGGTAGTGGTATAGCGGTAAATCATGAAATTCAGATCAACCTGTAAACCCTCTTTGCGAAGGAACTGCTCACCAATACGCAGCAAACCAGCCCCCAACACCGGGCCGGGATTCGTACCGATGCCACCAATCAGCGACATAATCAAGGGGTCAACCGTGCGGCCCAACCCCAAGGCGGTGGGTTCGGCTTGGCGGAAATTGACGGTGTGCATAATCCCCGCAAACGTCGCCAAAAAGCCCGATAACACAATAGACAGGGCGCGATACAGATAGATATTGAACCCCAACGTTTCGGCCCGTACCGGATTATCCCGTAGCGCGACCAACACCTTGCCCGATGGTGAGTTCATGAGACGGCGCACCAGCACAAACGCGAATAAAAACACCGCCAATGCAACATAATAGAGCGTTAGGCGGTTTTTGACCGCATTAATCCAGTCCGGCGCAGTCCATGTGATACCGTCGTCGCCCCCAGTCAAAAATTTAAAAAGGGTCAGACGCGAAAGTTCATAGAATATCTGGGTAAAAGCGAGGGTGAACATCGCAAAATACACCCCCTTGAGCCGAAAAGCTGCCATTGCCCAAATGAGTGCGATTAGCACACCCAACGCGAGTGCAACCATAACACTCACCTCAAGTGATTTCTGATATTCCGACACCAGAATCGCAACCGTATAGACGCCTGTGCCAAAAAACACCCCATGCCCAAACGAGATGAGGCCCGTAAAGCCAAACATCAAGTTATAGCTGATAGCCAGCACCCCCAGCGTAAACACCTCAATCATGATCCCCTGCCAAAATTTGGATTCTGACACAATACGGGGGGAATCAGGCGACACGTCGCTGTTGGTAATATCAGCAACGATATAGGGGAAGCGCCACAGCAAAATTAAGGCCAACAAATAGGGCCAGTTGTCGTAGAAGGTCTGCACCAGCGGATGACGGCGGCGCAAGCGATTTTCTGTCACAGTCATCGCCTAGTGTTCCTTTCCAAATAGGCCGGATGGCTTGACCAGTAGTACCAAACACAGCAGCACCAATACCGCAATCGGCGCTAGGCCATCCGTATTAAACTGCTCGCGTGAGAAATACCCAGCGACTGAACGGGTCAGGCCGACCACAACCGCCGCCAGTGACGTTCCCGCATAGCTGCCCAAACCACCGATAATGACCACCGCAATCGCCTGTAGCAAAAACAGATCGCCCATTACGGGGTCAATGCTGATAAATCCTGCCGAAATGACTCCACCCAGTGCCGCGATACCTGCTCCAAGGGCAAAAACCCCCGTAAAGACCAAGCGCACATTAACCCCTAGCGACTCGACCATTTCGCTGTCTTGTACTCCGGCCCGGATGATAATCCCAATGCGTGTCCGCATCAGCAGGATTTGCACGCCGACCATCATCAGCAGGCCCATGATAATCATGAAAATCCAGTAGTTGTAAATGCTGGTATTAAGATTTGGAAATACATCGCGCAAAAACGCGGGGGGGAATGTGCCTTGCAGTATGTTCGGCAGATAGGCCGTCAACGTACCCTTTGTCGCCACCCCATAGTTATAGATGACCGTTTCGCGGATCACCAGTGCGATCCCAAAGGTCAGCACGATTTGGAAAAATGGGCGAACATAGGTCGGGCGGATAAATACAGTTTCCATGACTATCCCGGCCAGCGTCCCCGCGAATACTGCCGCAACTGCCGCAATCCCAAACCGCAGGGTCGTCATTTCCGTTGTATTGAGCAACATCGCTAACCCAGCCCCTAGAATTACAACTGCCACCAGTTGAATCATCGGGACGGTGCTTCTTGAGGACGTACTAGGTTTATATTGGAGTGCCTCAACGCGGGGTGGTTGATGCCCCTGTATAATCGCAAGGCCGTGTTGAAAGCGTGTGCTGATTTCATAAAATGCCCGTCGTAGGCCGAACAAAAGCGGATCACGTACCAAATCCACCCATGCCAGTGCCGTGACGACCACCGCGCCAATCACCCGCACCATATCGGACGAACTTCCGAGATCGTTGGCAATTGTGCTGCCGAGCAACAAGCCCAATGGAGCGCCGATAAGCGCCGCAGTGGTCAGTTTGGCAAGCAAATGGCTGGCAGGTCGCCCCGTTTCAGATTTGCGTAACACGAACCGAAAAATCAACCACGTCCCAAATTCAATCAAAATCGTTGCGACGATAGGTGTAAATGCCACCACATGCACGGAAAGCATCACCGCATTAGTTTTGGAGTCGGTAGAGAAGCCGTTGAGGATGTCAAAGCCGACATACGCTCCGATCATCAACAGCGACCCCTGTGCAAAATTTAGCACATCCATCAAGCCAAACACGATGCTGAGGCCCGCCGCCACCATGAAAATGAGCATCCCTTGATAGAGACCACCCGCCACAATCTGGCTAAAGCGTTTACCATCATTGGCATCCAACGCCGTCAAAACGAGCAGTAGCACCACAAATCCAATTGCAATGCCGCCCCACAGCGTATTTTTGTCTATTTTAAAGGTAGGCCGACGCTTAATATTTTCCATCAGGCCGCCCCCAAATATTTACTAATCAATTCATCATTCCCCGCTAATTCCGACATCAAGCCAGATAAGACCGATTTACCTTCTTCGATAATGACAAAACGGTCAGCCAAATGACTCGCCATATGAAAATTCTGTTCAACCAGCAGCACCGTCGTATGGTCACTCAGTTGCCGAATCGCCGCCATCAGCTGTTCAATAATCACCGGGGCCAAACCTTCACTCGGTTCATCAATCAGCAACAGTTCATTCTTGGCGACTAGCGCCCGTGCAACTGCCAACATTTGCTGCTGACCGCCCGAAAGTTGTGCCCCACCCAATTTCCGCAAACGCTGTAGGTCGGGGAAAAGGGTATAGATAAAATCGAGGCGTCGTGCCAAATCACCCGCCTCGCGTTCCGCAATTTTCAGATTTTCCTCAACCGTCAGATCACGGAAAATCGCCCGATATTCGGGGACATAGCCAATACCCAACCGTGCAACCTTGTAAGGCCGCATCTGGCGGATTTCACGTCCGTTAAACCGAATATCACCACTGCGGACGTTTGCCAATCCCATAATGCTGCGCAGGGTGGTGGTTTTGCCAGCGCCATTTCGCCCCAGCAAAACGGTAATCTCACCGCGATTCACGGTGACATCCACCCCTTCCAAAATATGAAATTGACCGATGAAGGTGTGGATATTTTTGACTTCCAAAATTGGTTCACTAATCGGTTCGCTCATGCAACAACTCTTTATCGTTTGTTTTAGTGAGATTGAGCCATTTGATTGAGGTCGCCATACAATTCACCCAAATAGGCGCTGCGAACAGTGGTGTTTGCGGCGATTTCGGCAGGCGTACCTTCCGCCAGAAGTGCCCCTTGGTGCATGACGGTGATTTTGTGGCTGACGCTCATCACCACATTCATATTGTGTTCAACCAGCATAATCGTCTTGTTGCCTATACTGCGGATCGCATCAATCGTTCGCAGCAGTTCAGGGACTTGCTCAGTTGCCATCCCGGCGGTTGGCTCATCAAGGAGCAATAACTGCGGGTCGGTTGCCAAGATAATTGCCAATTCTAGTTTGCGCTTATCGCCATGTGGCAAGACGCTGGCCGGTACGTTTTCCATGCCACGCAACCCAACCGCTTCAATGGCCTCAAGCGCCTTGCGTTCATACGAACTGAAGCGGGTGTAATGGCTCAAGATGACCATACTGCCACCGTCAATCGCTTGGGCCGCCAACCGCACATTTTCAAATACACTGAGGCTGGTAAAAACATTGGTGATTTGGAACGAGCGTCCAATACCAATGTGTGCGCGGCGATAGAGGGGAACGCGGGTAATGTCCTTGCCGTTATAAATCAAGCGCCCTTTGGTAGGCCGCAAATTACCCGATAGTAGATTAAACAGGGTGGTCTTGCCTGCCCCATTCGGTCCAATGATGCTGTGCATCGTGCCACGTTCGACCTGCATACTAACATCACTAACGGCAATGAGGCTGCCAAATTCTTTACGAAGGCTGAGGGCTTCTAAAATGATGTTTGACATGAATAAATCTCAAGATATTTTCTTTGACAAAAAGGGGCAGGCCTAACACCTACCCCTATTGAAAGTCGCTGTTTATTCAGCAGCGGGTGGGCAAACCAGCGCATCAGAGCTGCGTCCGGGTGCAAGGCACGGCGGGGCAGTTTGTTCGGCGGAGATGGTTTGTACCCATTCATAGAACTTGTACTCTGGATCGTCGGTGCTGACGACTTTGGCGATGTACATCGGGACGAGTACCTGATGGTCTTCGGCACGCATGTGATACAGACCCTTCGGGCCAGCCCATTCCAAGCCTTCCAGCGCGGCGGCTAGTTCGACTGGGTCGGTAGAGCCTTCGGTGATTTCCAAAGCAGCCACGAGCGCCTGTGCGCTAGAGAAACCGCATTCAGCGAAGAAGCCGGGGAACGTGCCGTTATAGTTGGCAACATGATTCTCAATCAGCCATTCGTTGACTTCGGGATTGGGATTGTCGGGGTCTTGACCGGGCAATGTGTACTGATAGGTCGTGAAACCAACCGCGCCCATGTAGTAGTCAGCGAGGGTTGGGTCGGCGAACACGGGCACCATAATGGCGTCAGAGTTCCAAACCAACACGGCGGGCACTTCTTCGTTAATGCCGAGGGCGGCGGTCTGTTGAGTCAGTTCAACCGTACCTGCACCCGCCCAAGTCAGTTGCCAGAAATCGGCACCGCTGGCACGTACCTGCTCCAGCGCGTCGGTGAAGTCAGTCGTGTCGGCTGAAACAAGGATGGTGTCGCGGACAGGGGTACCACCAGCAGCTTGGAACACAAAGTCGAAAGCGGCGGCGGAGGTGCTGCCAAACGCATTGTCAACGGCCAGTTGGACGTAGTTGGGGCCAAAGGCGCCGATTGCATAGGAGGCAACCGTATAAGAGTCTTGGAAACTTTGGCGGCAGGCGCGGAAGGTATATTCATTGAAGCTCTCGCCCGTAATCGCAGGGGAGGCAGCCGGGCCAGCCATCAAAATCATTTCATATTCGGCAGCCGCCGCTTGCACCGCGAGGGTAACAGTGCTGCTGACGCTACCATGTAGAACTTCAACGCCTTCTTGTTCAATCAGTTCACGAACCTGCGTGTTGGCGGTGTCAATATCGCTGGCGTTATCGGCCTCAACGACTTCTAGTTTGCGACCAGCCACTTCCATCGTGCCACCGGTAGCATATTCCAAACCGAGCATGAAGCCCTGTGTTTGCTCAAAACCATAGATTTGCAGAGCACCGCTGTGGTCGGTCAACACGCCGATTTTCAACACATCATCTTGACGTGCCGAGGAACGGGAAGTGAAGGTAGGGAGGGCCAAGGCCAGAACGGTGATGAGGATGATTCCGGTTACCAGAATCGATTTTTTCCCAAACATACTAACTCCTTATTGATTCAAAAATGCGAAACGGGTGCAAAAATCTACATCAAGACGCACTTTTTTCGATTTTTATTCTGTGTCTGCCTCCTTTTGAACATTTCCCAAAGTGCGATCACATTTACTCGCCATATTGGTCGGATAATAGCTTTTTGTCAATCTTGCCGGGGCCAGTGCGCGGCAAGGCATCCACAATCACCACCGATTTTGGCACTTTATAACGCGCCAATCGTTGATGCAGATAATTCATAAAAACACCTTCATCGAAATGCTGTCCGGCAGCAACCACAACAATCGCCCGCCCAACTTCGCCCCATTTTTCATCCGGGACACCAATCAAAGCGGCCTCTGCAACAGCCGGATAGCCATGCATAATGCTTTCAACCTCGGCGGGATAGACATTCTCTCCGCCCGAAATAATCATATCTTTCAGACGCCCCATGATCTTGTAATACCCTTCGGCGTCGCGGTTGGCAAGGTCGCCCGTATGTAGCCATCCCTGTCGAATGGCTTTGGCGGTTTCATCGGGTTTATTCCAATAGCCGGGGGTGACGTGCGGTCCGCGAATAATCAGTTCCCCGATCTCATCCGCTTCGCATTCCGAGCCATCTTCACGCACCACTTTGACATCAATGTGCATCAGCGGGAAACCAACCGCCCCCGGTTTGCGGCGCACATCTTTTTGTGGCAATACAAATGTATTTGGCCCTGCTTCGGTCAAGCCATAACCCGTCTTAAAATCAACCCCTTTGGCCCAAAATTCCTCAAAAATCGGCATTGGGCAGGGCGCACCACCTGAAATCACCATTTTGAGATGTGTAAAATCCGCCGAAGCCCAACGTGCATGTTGTTGCAGCATCAGGAACATCGTCGGCACACCAAAAAACAGCGAGACATCGCCGTATTCAATCAAATCAAATACTTGATCGGCATTAAATCCCGAACACAGGATGCTTTTGCCGCCTGCACTGATCAGTGGCAGGGTAAACACATTAAGCGCCCCGGTGTGAAATAGTGGGGAGTTCAAAATCGCCACATCATGCTGATCAAGTCCCCAACTGCTGACGGTGTTGATGGCGTTCCATGTCATGTTGCCATGTGTCAAAATCGCCCCTTTGGGCAAACCCGTCGTGCCACCCGTATAACAAATCACCCACGCATCATCCGGCGTCAGGCTTGGGTCAGCACTGCAATTATCACTGTACGACTCGCGCTCACTGATATGGCAGTCGGCATCATTTGCCAGATTGCCAAACGCCACAAACGAGCGCACCGAACGGAGATGGGCACGAATTTGATTCACTTGGGCAATAAAATCGTCGGAATAGCACAATACCACTGGCGCGGCGTCTGCCAACAACTGCCCTAATTCGATTGGGGTCAGTCGCCAATTAAGATTTTGCAGAATAGCGCCAATCTTGCCACACGCCATCCACACATCCAGATATTCAAGACTATTGGTGGCATACACAGCAACCCGGTCACCCTTACGAACGCCGAGTGAATCGTACAAAAAATTTGCGGTGCGGTTAGCTGCAAAGTTCCATTCAAGGTAGGAAATATCGCGTTGGTCTTTGGTATTGAAGAGTGCGATGCGATCAGGAGTGATTTTTGCCCGTCTATCCAACCAATCAGTGACATAAAAAGACGTCTGCCTAAACATCCATCGCTCTTTACTTAATCTAATATAAGTTTGATTGAATGATTATCCCTTGCCTACGTGAATTTTGCAAAAACATCTGAGGAATAGCGCACCTGTGAGAACCCACAAAACCCCTATATTATGCCATCGGGTTCTGCTACAATGAGAATTGCCCACTGTGAACTGAGAGATTAGGATATTGTCTGTGATTGAAACGCGATCGGATATTCGCAACATTGCTATCATCGCCCATGTTGACCATGGGAAAACCACATTAGTAGACGGAATGCTCAAGCAATCCAAAGTATTCCGCGACTCTGCCCATGTTGGTGAACGTATTTTGGACTCCAATGCGCTAGAGCGTGAGCGCGGCATTACCATCTTGGCAAAAAACACCGCCGTGACGTGGGGCGGAATCAAAATCAATATTGTCGACACCCCCGGTCACGCCGATTTTGGTGGCGAAGTTGAGCGCGTCTTAAACATGGTAGACGGCGCCCTATTGTTAATTGACGCGGTGGAGGGCCCAATGCCCCAAACCCGTTTTGTGCTTCGCAAAGCCCTTGCTCTCAATTTGCGGGTGATTGTAGTTATCAACAAAGTTGACCGCGCCGCCTCTCGGTTAGATGAAGTGCTAAATGAAACCTTCGACCTGTTTATCGAGCTAGGGGCAACCGATGCCCAAGCCGAATTCCCGGTCGTATATGCCATCGGACTGACGGGCAACGCAGGTTATGCCGCTGAGACCCTTACAGGCGATCTGACCCCCTTATTTGAAACCATCATCAAAGAAATTCCCGGCCCGTCGGTTGACCATGATGCTCCAGCCAAAATGCTGGTCACCACACTGGACTACGACAACTACAAAGGCCAAATCGGTGTTGCTCGTCTGCTGTCCGGCTCGATTCGTAAGGGCATGAATGTGGCCCGTATCACCCCTCAAGGCGAGCGCAGCGTCGGCAAGATTGAGTATCTGTTCACTCACCACAACCTCGCCCGTCAAGAAGTGGATGAAGTCACTGCTGGCGATATTCTAGCCTTTAGCGGCATTGATGCGGTCGGCATCAGCGATACCATCGGTGATGTTGGCATGGAAGAGGGTCTGCCCCCCATCAGCGTCGAAGAACCGACCGTGCGGATGACCTTTGGCGTCAACACCTCGCCCTTTGCCGGACGCGAAGGCAAATCAGGTTGGGGCACATCCCGCCGCCTGCGCCAACGCCTATTTGATGAAACCCGTGTCAACGTAGCCCTGCGTGTTGCCGATGGTGATTCGCCGGATCGTTTTGTGGTCAGTGGTCGCGGGGAATTGCACCTCGGTATCTTGATTGAAACCATGCGCCGCGAAGGCTATGAATTTGATGTCAGCCGTCCCGAAGTCATCTTCCATGAAGACCCCGATACAGGCGAAACGATGGAACCCATCGAAGAAGTGCATGTAGATGTGGTGGAAAGCCTCGCCGGAACCGTCGTCGAATTGATGGGTGCGCGGCGTGGTCAGATGATTGATATGGTCACCGAGAATGGTACGACCTTCCTGAAATACCTTGTGCCTACCCGTGCCTTGCTGGGTTTCCGGTCACAATTCATGCGCTCTACCAGCGGCATGGGCCAAATGCACAGCCTATTTCATGGTTATGAACCCGTTTCAGGCCCAGTACCCAACCGTCAATTTGGCAGTCTAGTCGCATGGGAAGATGGCATGGCAACCTCCTATGGCCTGACCAATGCTCAGGAACGCGGCTCTTTGTTTATCGGGCCGGGGATAGATGTCTACGAGGGTATGGTCGTCGGTGAACACATTCGGGCGGAAGATTTGGCCGTCAATGTCGCCAAGATGAAACACCTGACCAATCATCGTGCCAAGCCAACCGAAAAAGACTTCGGTTTAACTCCACCCCGTAATCTGAGTTTGGATGATTGCATCGAATTTTTGGCTGAAGATGAACTGCTAGAAGTGACGCCACAAAGCCTGCGTATTCGCAAACGCATCCTCAGCAATGATTTGCGTCAAAAAGAAGTCAAACGGCGTGAGACCATGATCGCCGGCTAAGGCCAGCATATAAAAAAAGGCGCGGGACACACATCCCGCGTTTTTTATTCCAAAATGGCTTGTACACGGAACTGCCCCGCTTCGGCATCCGGCGCATTGGCAAGCGCGGCTTTTTGGTCAAGGCCAAACACCACTTCATCCGCTGCCAGCACATTTTTCAGCGGCAAAACCGAGGCGGTCGGGGGAATATCATCGGTATTGAGGGCGTTTAACTCGGCGATGTAATCCAAAATGGCCGAAAGCTGTACCGCATATTGGTCAAGTTCGGCTTCGGTCAGGTTCAATTTGGCAAGTTCGGCAATATGTTCAACTTCGGCACGGCTAAGGGACATAAGATTTTCTCTCCTGTTACAAAGGGGCATTATAACTTTAAGCCTCGCCTACGCAAACCCCACGTTTTGGTGGTTAATCACAGTTGGTAGGCAACCCGTCCCGTACCGACCCCAAACAATATGCTACCATGAAGGCTAAGTTGAATCTCTAATGACAAGTAACCCAAAGCATGAACTATCAACAATGGCCCGACCCACTATTTGAATCCGCTTATGCCCTTGTGCAGGCAGGCCGCCATGCCGAAGCGCGTCGAACCCTGCTGCTTTTGCTGCAACAAGCGCCCAATCATGTCGAAGCATTGGTATTGATGGGTTATCTTTCGCGCCCCGCCGCGGCCCGCCGCTATTTTTTGCAGGCGCTCCAATTCGACCCCTATCATGCCCAAGCCCAACGTGGCCTGTTAAACATCGAACAGCGTCAGCAGCGACGTCTCACCGGGCTATTGGTCGCGGGTGTGCCATTCGTAGCATTAGCCATCGGGCTATTTGTCTTTGTCGGCCTCAATTTGTTTGGCGGAATCAATGACTCTCAAGAACCGACCGTACAGGCATTGGTATCCAGCCCAACGCCGACCCGCCGTCCCGGTAACAATGTCCCGCCGCCAACCGCGACCCTATTCACGGATGGTTTTGCTTCACCCACACCGATTGATTGGCTATTGGCAACCCCTCAGCAGTTTGTGCCGCCGTCACCTATCGTGATTTCATTTGGCCCAACTGCCACTACAACCCCAACCGCGACCCTATCCAGCGAAACACCGACGACGACCGCTACTCCAACAGGCACATTGTCGGAAACGCCCACCGCGACCGTGACATCAACTACGTCTCCAATACTTGTAGCAAGTGCAACACCGACCAGCACGCCGACCAATACGAATGTGCCCAATCCGGGTGGCAATCCCAGCACCTCTACGCCAACGGTCACCGCTACCAATACTGAAAATTCGCCCATCAGCCCACCTGTCGCCACTGCCACTGCCACGCCGACCGCCACCCTGACGGCAACCAATACTGCCACTGATACCCCATCGTCCCCCGGCGATGTCACGGCATCACCGACCGCTACCGCCAGCCCTACGCCAACGGAAACCGAAACAGTGACAGCTACCGCAACCATGACCGAAACACCAACCGCGACCCCATCGGCAACCAGTAGCACCACACCAACGGCTACCACAACCGAGACTCCCACCGCAACACCGACCGAGACCGCAACTTCGGTAATCGAAACCGCCACCCCAACGCCGACCTCAACACCGGGCTACACTGTGATAGACAACAGCTTCGATGTGTTGGCACTGGTCAATCAAACGCGCTGTGCCAATGGGTTGACCCCGGTGATTGTGAACCCGCTTCTGAACAACGCCGCAACCGTCCATAGCATTGACATGGCGGTCAACAATTTCGTGGATCATGTGGGTTCAAATGGCAGTACCGTCGGCGAGCGTGTCACCGATCAAGGCTATCCTTGGCTATTCGTGGGGCAAAACATCGCGGGTGGCCCAACCAGTGTCGCCGCCGCCTATGGTTCATGGAGTACGGAATACATCCTTGACCCCAACATGCGCGAAATGGGCTTGGGGCATGTCTCGAATCCCAGCAGTAGTTTAGATCACTATTGGACGTTGGTGATGGCGAGTCGTGGAACAGACCCCATTACCTGCACTGATATTGGGCTTTAAGGCAGTGGTGTTGTCAAGATTTGGCACGATGGCTTGGGAATTTAGTCAGAATTCAGCACGGCGGCTCTAAGTCTTGAACGGTAATTGTCAAAACGGCTTGTTTGGACGGATACCCGGTCTAATCCATGCCCGCCTTCGTAGGGACGAAGCACGCTACGTCCGCCCCAAAAGACCCCATTCATGCGCTTTTTGCAGATTTGCCAAAACTGATTTATCGCTCAAACCTTTTGGCCCCGTGTCGGGATAAACATGAGGCAGGCCCATGACCCGCCTCGATTTGATTCAGTCAGCAGTCTGTTACATGCTCATCTTCTTAAAGATGAATTCGGGGATGTGGATGATGATCCACATAATATAGCGCCAAAACCATGGGGCATATACCGTGTCTTTGCCCTTTTTCATACCGAGGTAAATGGATTTACCAACGCTGGCAGGGGCGGCAAACAGGAAGTTCTTTTTGACATCGGCGGTCATCGGGGTATCCACCAATCCGGGTTTGATGGTCACTACCGAAACACCCGATTTCGCCAACCGATTACGTAGCCCTTGCATGAAGGCAGTTGTCCCAGCCTTCGCGGTGCCATAGACATAATTACTGCCGCGTCCACGATCACCCGCCACCGATGAAATCACCGCGATGCAACCACGCCGCTGCTGCTCAAAATAATTCGCCAACAGGGTCAGCAATGACACATTGGTCATGAAGTTAAGGTTGAGTTCTTTCAACGCTACTTCAACGTTGGCTTCGGATGCTTTTTGATTGCCAAGCGTCCCATGTGCAATCAACACCGCGTCAAGGCCACCCATTGTTTTGACCGCCGATTCGACAATCTGCGCATGTCCGCCAAAATCGAGCAGATCCGCCTCATAAACCTCGGCCCGTTTTGCGCCGCGTGCTACCAAATCATCTTTGATTACCGCCAGTTTATCAGCCGGGATTCCAACGAGAAAAAATTCAGCCCCCTCAATTGCAAAAAAGCGGGCGGTTTCTTGTGCGATGACCGAGGTCGCGCCGATAATCATAATTTTCAACATGGTTATCTCCCATTCGCTGATGCTGTGACCCGTCGCCAGAAACTGGACGAAAATTTCGGGTCTATATAGTGTGCAAATTGTTCCCATTGCGGGAAATAGGCGCGGAAATTCTCAGGTGACATACGTGCATCCTTAGCCGGATATACCCGACCTTTGGCCTCACGCACAATCACGTCCAATTCATCCAACAATTTTAGGGTCTTTTCGCCATTAAATGCAAAATCGAGCGCCAGTGTCACCCCCGGCATCGGAAACGACATCATCCCCGGTGAGGCAATATCGCCAAAGGTCTTAAGCACGACGAGGAACGACCCCTCGCCGGATTTGGCGATCCGCCGATACACTTCACGGATCGGTTCATTGTCGCCCTCAATCGGCACGACCAACTGATACTGCAAAAAGCCGCGTCTGCCATACAGCCGATACCAGTGATTAATGGCGTCCAGCGGATAGAAAAATGGCTCGTAATGAATTACACTGCGAACCTGCTTCCCCAGTGGCACGCGATAGTACAGCGCGTTAAACGCCTTAACCGAGAGGGTATTCAGCGCGAACGAAGGCAAATCGAAGGGCACAAATGGCTTCAGTTTATTTGGGGGTGGCTCAGAGCCAAGTGGCGGATCGTAAAAATTCCCCGCCATAAAGATGCCGCGCCCCATAGATTCATCGGTCGAAAGGCAGTCCGACCACGACACAATATAGTCAAATTTCTGGTCGGCCTCTGCCGAAATCGCGAAGAATTCATCAAGATTGGCAAAGCGGATTTTTTCTTGGTCAATCAGCGGGCTGGCAATCCGTTTGACCTTAAACTCGGCCCATGTAATGATGCCTGTCAGCCCCAAACCGCCAATCGTGGCTCGGAACAACTCAATATTTTCCGTCGGCGAACAAATATACGCACCATCGGAGCGAACCAGTTCAAATTGAGTGATATGGCAGCCAATCGTGCCAGCACGGTGATGATTCTTACCATGCACATCATTGGCAATCGCCCCGCCTATGGAGACAAATTTTGTACCGGGGGTGACGGGCAAAAACCACCCATGCGGCACAATCACTTCCAAAACTTGTTCAAGTGATACGCCTGCTTCACAGCGCACAAGGCCCTGTTCGGCGTCAAATGCAATAAACTGCTGCATATAGCTGGTATCCAACAGGATACCGCCCTCATTTAGACAGCTATCCCCATAACTGCGCCCATAACCATAAGGCAGCACGGTTTCATCATATTTGTTCACATCGGGCAAGTCACTGCGCCAATGAACCGGATAAATGGCCTTATGTTGAACGGTGGGATAGCGTCCCCACGACTTATACTGCTTCAAGCGATTGAGTGGAGTGGTCACACTGCATCCTCAAGGATAGTTACTGATTTCACGAGGCGATTTTACCAGAACCTCGCCCGCTTGTCTTGGAGGTTTTCAACGACAGCCCTACTTCCCTATACCGTCTGCCCCATTTTCAACACACGGGGGGCGGGGTGTCGAAAGGCTGTGTAAAATTGATACATATGCCATTTGAAATTTAAGAGGGTTTGCGCCATACTGCAAATACTTATATAAAGATTTGTTTATTTTTCGTGGTTTGGAATATCAATGGCAATCATTCGCCGATTTTTTAATACCTCCAAATTAATCAACATTTCCCTCAACATCTCACTGCTCTTGCTGGCGGTAGGTGCGGCCTTATTGGTCGGCTCAGTAATGATTGTGCTGATGGATGCTGATCCCATTAAAGCCTACCAAGCCCTTTATGAAGGCGCGTTTGGCACCACCAATTCCCGTGCTGAAACACTCGTCAAAGCGACACCCCTACTATTTGTCGGCATCGGCATTTGCGTAGCTTTTCGCGGGGGGGTCATCAACGTCGGTGGTGAAGGCCAGATGATTATCGGCGCGTTGGCGGGTGTCTGGGTCGCCCTCTCACTCGATACCGTTCCCCACTTTATCGAAAACGTGCCCATCAAAGATTTCCCGCAGATTACAGTTGTCACCCTCTCACTACTAGGGGGGTTCGTAGCGGGCGCATTGTGGGGCGGCATTGCGGGTGTACTCAAAGCCTATTTCGGGGTGAATGAAATCCTCAGCACCATCATGCTGAATCAGATCGCCCTGCAATTGATGAACTATCTATTGAATGGGGTGCTGCTCGATCCCGACCAGAAAGACCGGATCAACCGCATTCCCAAAACGGCCCGTATCGAAGAACACGCCAAACTCCCCCGTATTGATTGGTTTACGGACACCCCGACCCGGCTTCATGCGGGTCTGATTGTTGGTTTGGTGCTGGCGGTGGTCGTCTATATTTTGTTATGGCGTACCACCCTCGGTTATCGCATTCGCGCCGTCGGTCAAAGTGATCGTGCTTCCCGTTACGCGGGTATCAACGTCAAGCGACAGGTACTCTACTCAATTCTCATCTCTGGCGGATGCGCGGGTATTGCGGGTGCCGTTCAAGTGATTGGCCTCCAATATCGCATGCAAACGGATGGTTCGGCAGCAGGTTTTACGGGCAACGCCGGGTTTAATGGCATTGTCGCGGCCTTGTTTGGCGGTCTACACCCCATCGGCACAATTCCCGCCTCGGTTTTCTTCGGGGCGCTGTTGATTGGTGCCCAAAGCATCCAGCGCGAAGTCCAAGTCCCGGCCTCATTGATTACCACACTCAATGGTTTGGTGGTGATTTTTGTGGTCAGCAGCCAAATTTTCATTCGACGCCTCACCAAGCGCCGCGCCAGCATTCCATCGCAGCCTGTTACACCTACTCCCCAACCCCTTCCCGCCTTACAAGAGGAGGCCGCCCAATGATTACCGATATTCTCAAAGCCAGTGTCGCAGCATCGGCAATCCGTTTGGCAACCCCCTATATTTTTGCCAGTTTGGGTGAGACCTTTGGACAGCGCAGTGGTGTTCTCAATCTTGGCGTAGACGGCATCATGCTGTTAGGGGCATTCGCGGCCTATTATGCCGTTTTTGAAACAGGCAATCTGCTACTAGGGGTACTCGCCGCCTTAATTGTGGGGATGCTGTTGGGCCTAGCGATGGCCTTTATCAGTGTCACCCTCCAAGCCGAACAGGGCATCAGCGGCATCGGCCTCTATCTGTTTGGTCTGGGCCTCAGCGAACTGCTCTTCCAAAAAACCGTTGTTACCCCCACCCCCATTGACGGCTTCCCGCGCATCAATCTACCTGTGCTGACCGACCTACCCGTGCTTGGCGAAATATTTTTCCATCACAATCTACTGGTCTATGTCGCTTTTGCCCTTGTGCCCATTTCCGCCTTTGTCCTAAACCGCACGACCTTTGGTCTACAGATACGCGCTGTCGGGCAAAATCCCGAAGCCGCCGACGCGATGGGCATTAGTGTGGCGCGGGTGCGTTACATGACCGTCACACTTGGTGGGGGATTCGCAGGTTTGGCGGGGGCATCCTTATCTATTGCGCTGTTAAACATTTTCCAAAGTAATCTCACCTCCGGTCAGGGTTTTATCGCCGTCGCGCTGGTCTATTTCGGTGCATGGCGTCCCTATTGGGTGATGGGTGGGGCGCTATTGTTCAGCACCGTCAACGCGCTGCAACTTCAAGTCAAGACCATTGAAAACGCGCTTGGCATCAACGTGCCGTCCGAATTTGCGGTCATGGCTCCCTATGTGGTCACCATTATTACCCTAATTTTTGCCTCCAAACGGGTCGAGCAGCCAACCGCGCTGACCAAACCCTTCGAGCGAGGCGAGTCTTAGGCTATTTGGTAATTTTTACCATCTTTCGCCCGTTATTGGTGAAAGCCACTAAACTAGTGTTTTACAGTCATTGGCTACGGCCACAGGCTGTTCGTAAATGAATATTTTCAAAGGAGTCAAAGAGTATGCTTTCTCGCAAGAAATGGTTACTGCTCCCGTTAATTCTCCTCATGGTGGCATTGGTCGTCCCGACACAAGGCCATACTCGTTCCGCCAAAGCCCAAGACACCTTCAAGGTCGCGGTTGTGATGCCCAGCGCCAGCAACGACCTCGCCTTTAGCCAGAGCATGATTGACGCGCTCACCGCTATTGACGAAGAGATGGGTGACGGCTTTGAATTTGTCTTTCAGGAAAATACCTTTGTGGTAGATGACGCCGCCATCGCCCTACGTGAATGGGCCGCCTCTGGTGAATACAGTCTGATTATCGCGCACGGTTCACAATATGGTGCGATTCTCGAAGAACTCGCCCCCGAATTCCCCGATGTCTCGTTTGCATGGGGCACCGACGTAGATACCTTCGGCTACGACAATGTCTATGCCTATGAAGCGGGTTCGGATGAGGGCGGGTTCGTCAATGGCGTTCTGGCAGCCCTTCTGACCGACAGCAACGTCATCGGCGTGGTTGGCCCGATCGAAGTCGGTGACGCCAAGCTATATGTTGATGGTTTCAAAGCCGGCGTAGCATGGGTGAATCCTGAAATCGCCGTCAACGTTAACTACATCCAATCGTTCAGCGATGTGGCGTTGGCTTCCGAAGCGGCTCAGGCCCATATCGCCAATGGTGCAGACGTCATGACCGGTTCGGCCCAAATGGTCGTCGGTGCGGTTGGTGTCGCCAAAGAAACTGGCAATGTCCTGTGGTTCGGTCAACAATCCAATCAAACCGAACTCGCCCCCGAAATCGTGGTTGCCAATCAGGTCTATCATTGGGAAGTTGTCCTTAAAGACATCATTGCCCAAGTCCAAGCGGGCACCCTCGGCGGCACTTCCTACAAACTGACGCTGGCAAATGGTGGCTTGGTCATCGAATACAACGAAGCCTTTACCCTTAGCCCATTCGACAAATTTGTCGCCGATGCGGTCATTCAAGGCATCATTGACGGCACGATCACCTACACACTGGAATAAAAACTATCACGGGGTGGACACTTTGTTCACCCCATTTTTTGCTCAAATCGGTCTGATAATTTTGCGGGTGCTAAAAAATGTCAGAAAATTTACTACCCACCGGACACCGCCGTATTGAACAGATGCGTATGCAGGGAATCGTCAAAAAATTCCCCGGTGTGCTGGCGGTTGACCATGTGGATTTTGATGTCAGAGCTGGCGAAATTCACGCGCTGTTGGGCGAAAATGGCGCGGGTAAAAGCACCCTCATGAAAATTTTGTATGGCCTCTATCACCAAGAAGAAGGCCATATTTACTTAAATGATCAATCCGTTGTCATTCGTTCGCCCAATCATGCCATCCAACACGGCATCGGCATGATTCACCAGCATTTTATGCTCGTCCCATCCCTAACCGTCGCCGAAAATGTCGCATTGGGTATGAAATCCTCACGCGGCCTCATGCTCGATCTGGATGTCGTCTCCAAGCGCATCCGTGAACTTTCCGAGATTTATGGCCTACAGGTGAATCCCAACGCCCCCATCTGGCAGTTAGCCGTCGGGGAGCAACAGCGCGTCGAAATTTTGCGGGCGCTCTATCGTGGTGCGGCTCTCTTGATTTTGGATGAACCCACCGCCGTTTTGACCCCCCAAGAAGTAGATGACCTGTTCCGTATTTTGAAGCAAATGACCGCCGACGGTCACGCCCTGATTTTTATTTCGCACAAATTACATGAAGTCCTCGCCATCAGCCACCGCATCACCGTGCTGCGTGACGGCAAACGGGTCTACAGCATCCCGGCCGAATCCGCCACCAAAGATATGCTGGCCCAAATGATGGTGGGGCGTCAGGTCGTCCTGCATTACGATTTACCGCCAATTGAACCCGGCCCAGCCTTGCTCCGCTTGGAAGGTGTCGGCGCGACCAGTGATCGTGGTGATGAGGGCCTCAAAAATATCTCGCTCAATGTCCACGCGGGTGAAATCGTCGGCGTAGCAGGCGTATCTGGCAACGGTCAGCGCGAATTGGCCCAAGTCATTGCGGGGATGCGCCCCACCACCACTGGCAAAATCTTGCTGAATGACCACAATGTGACCAACCACTCCCCCGCCGCCATGAACCAGCACGGCCTGTCGCATATACCCGAAGCACGTATGACGGATGGTGTCATCAAAAATTTCACCGTCGCCGAAAACTTCGTCCTGCAAAATCACGGACGTAAACCCTATGCGTGGGGCGGCCTGTTTATGAATTTCCGCACCATCACCCGCCAATGCAAGACTGCCATCAAAGATTATGAAATCAAGACGCCTAGCCACGAAACCCCGATCAAAAGTCTATCCGGCGGCAACATCCAAAAATTGGTATTGGCCCGTGAACTATCCCGTCAGCCGCGAGTCCTAATCGCTGCCCAACCAACGCGCGGGGTGGATATTGGGGCGAGTGAGTATATTCATCATCGCCTATTAGAAGAACGCGCCAAAGGCACGGCTATTTTGCTGATTTCGGAAGACCTAGACGAAATTTTAGCCCTATCAGATCGTATCGTCGTCATGTACGAAGGCGCGATTGTGGGCGAGGTCAATCGTGCCGATGCCGACATTCGCGCTTTGGGATTGATGATGGCAGGTTCAAAAGTAACTGTATAATAAGAGTACCAACATCGTAATAAACGACTGCGGGTCGCCAATAGTGGCGGCGTTGGGATGCCCTCCCTCCGAAAAGTACCAGCAGTTTTAGGAGGAGCACCCCTCATGAAACTGTGGAACCATTACCATACCCCTCATTCAATAGATCAAGCCCTTACCCTGCTCAACCAATATCAGGGCAAGGCCAAAGTCGTTGCAGGCGGCACGGACTTGATTGTCGAACTGCGCGAAGGTCATCAGGCCCTCCAAGAAGCCCTGATTGATGTCACCATGATTCCCGAACTGACCGCCCTGACCGCCACTAATGATGAAATCTACGTGGGGGCGGGTGTCACCCACAGCCAAATTGTCAAATTGCCCATTCTATCCGCCCGTGCCACCTGTTTGGTCGAAAGCTGTGGCGTGGTTGGTGGCCCACAGGTACGCAATGTCGGCACGCTTGGTGGTAATGTCGCCCACGCCCTCCCGGCTGGTGATGGCACCACCTCATTAGTCGCCCTCAACGCCGAGGCCGAAATTATGATGGACGGTCAGCGCCGCGTCGTTCCAATTGCCGAGATGTTTCGTGGGCCGGGCCAATCGCTGATTGATTCCACCCGCGACCTGATTATCGGTTTTCGTTTTGCCCTCTGTGGTGATGGCGAGGCAACTGCTTTTAAGCGCATTATGCGTCCACAAGGCGTAGCCCTCCCCATTCTTGGTTGTGCCACATGGGTTCGATTAAATCCTGCCAAAACCCATTTTGAGGCCACCCGCCTTTCGATCGCCCCAATCGGCCCAACGCCGGGTCGCACCACCGAGGTCGAGGCCGTCCTCACAGGCCAACCCGCCACCGACGCCACCATTGAACACGCGATTGAGGTCGCGCTGCACATTCTAAAACCGCGCACTAGCAAATATCGTGCGACGGGTGACTATCGCAAAGAAATGATCGCCGTCCTACTGCGCCGCACCCTGCAACTAGCTGTCCAGCGTGCCCAAACAGGTCAGGCCGTCCCAGAAGGTATTGGAATGGAGTAATCACCATGAGCAAACTAGACATCACCGTCAATGGAAAAGTCCATCATTTAGACGTTCCCGAATCGCGCACACTGGCCCAAGTCCTGCGTTACGATTTAGGTCTGACCGGCACCAAAATTGGTTGTGAAGAAGCCGAATGTGGCATCTGCACCGTTTTGGTCAATGGCACGCCTGTCAATTCATGTATCTTCCCCGCCTTCAAAGCGCAGGGCCGTGAGGTTCAAACCGTTGAAGGGCTAGCCCACGACGACGGTGAGCTACACCCGGTTCAGCAAAATTTCATAGATCATGGGGCTGTCCAATGTGGTTTTTGCACCCCCGGTCTCATGATGACCGCCACTGCCTTATTACACGAAAATCCCGACCCCGACGACCACGCCATCAAGGTCGCTTTGAAGGATACCTACTGCCGCTGCACAGGTTATGCCAGTGTCATTGCCGCCATCAAATCTGCCGCCAGCGAGATGCGTGGTGAAGGCCCATTACCTGTCAATGAGCCAGAGGTGGCCGAACCGATGCACGCCATTAGCCGTTCCGTCCAACCTCAATATGTACATGCAAAAGTGACGGGCGCGGCGAAGTACACTGATGATTATGTTTTTGATGGCATGTTATTTGCCCGTACCCTGCGTGCCGCCTATCCCCATGCCCGCATTTTGAGCATCAACACCGCAAAAGCCAGAGCTTTGCCCGGTGTAATCGCCGTCCTGACCCATGCCGATGTCCCCGGTGAAAATCTGCACGGTCTGGTCTATCGCGATTGGCCCGTTCTGTGTGGGGATGTCGTGCGTTATATGGGTGACGCGGTAGCGATTGTTGCCGCTGAATCCGAAGATATAGCCGCCGAAGCCCTCAAATTGATTGAGGTCGAATACGAACCCCTGCCTGTCGTGGGTGACCCCAAATTTGCCCATTCATCGCAAGCCCCGGTGCTGCATTCCAATCATCCAACCGGCAACCTGCTCAAACACATCAAAGTGCGCTCCGGTGATATTGAGCAAGGTTTCGCACAGGCCGATTATATTGTCGAGCGCGAATATCGCACCCCGACCGTTGAACACGCCTTCCTAGAACCCGAATGCGCCATTGGTATACCACCGGGGGTCGCGGGTCATGAAAAATTGACCGTTTTGGTCGGTTCGCAAATCCCGTATCAAGATCGCAACCAAATCGCGCTGGCAATGGGCCTTCCCGAAGAAAAAGTCCGGGTGATTGGCACACTCATCGGCGGCGGTTTTGGTGGCAAGGAAGACATCGCAGGTCAAATTCATGTGGCGATGTTAGCCCAAGTCACAGGCCGTCCGGTCAAGATGTTGTACACCCGTCAAGAATCCCTGATTTTCCACCCCAAGCGCCACGCCACCATCATTCGTATGAAAACAGGCGCGACCAAAGATGGCAAACTCATCGCCATCGAAGCCGAACTCTATGGGGATGGGGGCGCGTATGCCTCTCTGTCTGACAAAGTGATGACCCGTGCCACCACCCACGCCACTGGGCCATATGTCGTGCCCAACGCCAAAATTGATTGTTTCGCCATGTACACCAACAATCCGCCGTCGGGTGCATTTCGTGGTTTCGGCGTGACCCAATCGGCTTTCGCGGTCGAATCGAATATGGATATTTTGGCCGAGATGATCGGCCTAGACCCGATTGAGTTCCGCCGCATCAATGCCCAAAAGGTCGGCACAACCACCGCCACCGGACAGGTCTTGCGTGAATCCGTCGGCCTGCTGGAAACGCTTAGTCACGTCGAACACGACATGCTAGACAACAATTTCCAGTGGGCATGGCGTGACGGTCACAAAGCCTATGGTTGGGGCGTGGCCTGTGCCTATAAGAATACAGGGCTGGGTGGTGGTGCGCCGGATCGTGCCGAAGCCGAAGTCGAAGCCTTTGAAGATGGCTCGGTCGAAGTGCGTGTTGCCGCCGCCGATATGGGTCAGGGGTTGGCGCATGTCGTGGCCCAATGTACCGCCGAGGAACTCAAACTGCCCTATAATCGCGTGCGTGTCTTGCTCTGCGACACCGATTTAACTCCCAATGGTGGCCCGACCACTGCTTCTCGCCAAACCTTTGTCAGTGGCAACGCCGCGCGGGTGACATCCTCCCTTTTGCGTGAAGCCCTCACCCGCTCTGCCGCCGAATTTTTGGATGTGCCGCCGGAAACCCTCTATTATGAAGAAGGCCTGCTACGTCACAATGGTAAAAGCGTCGAACTCGGCACGCTGGTCGGCTGGATGAAAGCCAATGGCCTGTCGTCCAAAGTGCGCCATGAATATCACGCCCCTACTACTCAACCCCTCGGCACAGGCGGGGATATGCACTTCGCCTTTAGTTATGCCACCCAAGCCGCTTTGGTCGAGGTAGATACCGAAACGGGCGCGGTCAAGGTCGTGAAAATTGTTGCAGGCACCGACATTGGGCGGGCCATCAACCCCCTGATGCTGCAAGGACAGGTCGAAGGCGGTATCGTCATGGCGATGGGCAACTGCCTAACCGAATCGTATATCGTTGAAAATGGCGTGCCTTGGTCGAATCTACTTTCCCGTTACAAGATGCCAAGCATCAAACACGCGCCAGAAATCATCTCGCACCTGATTGAAGATCGTGTTTCGACCGGGCCATATGGCGCGAAGGGGGTAGGGGAAATCTGCTCTATCAACACCTCCCCTGCCATCTGCAACGCCATCTACCACGCGACTGGGGTTCGCATTTTCAGCCTCCCCGTTGACCAAGATGCCCTTCTGCGGGCCATCCGTGCGGGTCAAACCGAGGTCTATACCGCATGGCATGACGTTCGCTAGGATTCAACTGCATTTATATTTGTAGGGAGGGGTCTGTGACCTCTCCTGTTCCCAAAAATGCAGATATATCCCCGCAACCCAAGATAATCCTCGCCCAATAACCCAAACCTTTTCCTAACTCATAATAGCCCCATAGTCCACTTTGGCTCTTTTCGCAAGTACGATTCGCCTACGCACCCCCTACGCCAAGTATAAAAATTTCTGAATTTTGTAAATTTGTCCTATTCTTAGTAAAAGACTGGGCCTAGTCCTTCCCAAACGTTTGATGTACGAGTCCATAGGAGGGATACTCGTGACTGACAAACCTAATCGTCGGAAGTTCGACTTAGTTGTCCGGGTGGATTTGAAGGGGGCTGCACCTGATGAACGTCTCCCCGAAACCACTGCCTACGCCTTCGATGCCAATGGAGAACTGCTAGACACTTCTCCCATCAAAGAAGGCCACGCCAAATTCCAACTGGATACCGTCTATCGCGGCAAAACCCTGCGTGTGATCGTCGGGCCACCCACTGAAACCCCATCGCTACGTTCATTGCGTCGCCAACAAGCCTACGAACGCCGCATTTCCCTTTCGCGCAAAGTAGATGACATCGCCATTGAAATCTTCAAGCCCGATTGGTGGAAATGGCTACTCTGTGCCTGCATGGTGCGGGGTCGTGTGTTCAAACGGGTGACCTTGCCCAATGGGACAGTAGTCGAACTACCGATCACCAACACACTCGTCACGATTTGCGAAGTGGACAAGCTGTGGTACATCCTTCCCATCCTGCCCGATGACATTCTTTTCCGCCTGCGTGATGACATTTTGGATCTCATCCGCCGCCCCATTCCCATTCCAGAGCCAGACCCCGGCCCAATTTTCCCGCCAGACCCACCCGGCCCCGGCCCTGATCCCGCACCGTTTAGCGCCGCCATGATGCCCAAAGCCATGACCCGCGCCATCAATCGTGCCGTCGCCTTTGAAAATCAAAGCCTATCACGCTTTCAACTACTCGATCAAGAATCCAAGAGCCGTGTCTTGGCGGTCTACAGCGCCTCCACTGCGGATGATTTGCGGATTGGCCTCAGTCAAATCACCGATATTATCTCACCGTTCATTTGCTGGTTAGATATTCTCGGCCCCTACTATTACGATGTGGACTGCATCAAGTCCGTCTGGGTAGATGAGAATGGCGAGTTTGAAACCACCATCTGGTATCCCTGCTTCGGCGACAAACCCGACCTATATTTTAAGGCGTCGCAGTGGCAAACCAGCGGCTTCGTCAATATCTATGAGCCATCGGTACGGTGCAGCACCTACTGGGATTATGCATGTGGCACCGAGGTCAACATCAATGTAACCAGCCCTGCCGCCATCCCCAGCACACCCCCCACCCCCGTTGACCCGCATGGCATTGGCACATGGGTCATGCCGATGGCCGTTGGCAGTACCTTCATTTGGGGTACAGGCAATCCCGACCCGGTGCCCAATGGCTGGGTGCGTCCCGATGGATTGACCAATTATGGCGGCATCACCGGAGCGCCATTCGCCACCACCCTCGGTTTCCGGCTGGTATTCTCACAAAATATTCCCGAAAACGGCCTGCGTTACTATCGCTGGGCCTATCGCAAGGGCAGCAGCGGCACATGGCATTACATGAGCGCGACCGTCGTCCGTCATTATGTCAAGGATGCCCCCGACCCCTCATCAGTCACCGGACGGCATATTTCCCTGCCGACCACCCCGATGGGGCCAAATACCGCGTTTGGCAAAGACAATCTGTTCACCTTCAAACCCGATAACCCGCCCCCACCTGATCCCAGCGACCCACCCGGCACGCTGACCTACTGGCCTCCCGACGAGGTTGGCGATATTTATCATGCCTATCTCAACACGGCTGCTCTGCCACCAGATGTACTAACGGCGGCGGGTCAATATCAAATTCGCTTGGAAGTCTTTAATGCGGCGGGGGTCTGCCAATCGCACGGTGGGTCATTCCACTTCATTGTGCCAATCAGCAACGATTTAGTGAATGGCATAGATACCCGTGTCGCCCTACCCAGCGAAATCGTCAGCGAGGTGACAGGCGGTGAAACATTCAGTGGTTTTGTATTCAACCTGCACATTGATAACAATCCCTGCGAGGCCGAATTACATCTGGTGCATATCGGCTCAACCGCGGTGGCTGATGTCTGTGGCTTCTTGCGCTACGAACTTCCCGCCGATCTGACCGTCTCATTCCGTGCCCATCACCCCAACGATTTTGCCACTTTCGGGATGACGGTGGTACGTGGTCAAACACCTCTGCCAGCCGTCAGTGCTAGTGGAGGCGTCGGGGCTTTGAGTGCCGGCCTCTATTCAGGCGATGGCGATGGCAACTTCACCGCCGACATCCCGATTGGCGATTTCTTAGGCTCATGCAGCAATGCCGCGTTTGCCCAACATCTCGGCGTACACGGCACTGCCACCAATGGGCATGGGCGCGTCACCAATTTCGACCGGGGTGATCTGCAAGCATTCGCGCTCGCCGAAGCCGAATAATCCCGATTCCTTAGTCCTCTACTCCACCTCACACCCAAGGCTGTCTATGATCTGGACAGCCTTCTTGTTTTGTAACTTTTACGTTGCTTTCGCATCCAATAGGCATGAACTCATATTGATTGGGGAACACGCCTAATGATTTCTTTTCTGCAAAACCATCCCATCTTGACCATTATTTTGGGCTTTGCCATGATTGTCGTCACCGCTATCCATCTCGTATGGTACATCCGACCCAGCAACATCAAAACCAAAAGCGAATTTGACGCAGTGGTCAGCAATGGTCAGCAGCCAACCCTCGTGGAATACTACAACAACCTATGCACAGCCTGTAGTTTGATGAAACCCGTGGTGGATAATTTGGAAAAAGATTTGGAAGGTGAAGCGACCGTCTTGCGAATTGATTTTTTAAGCGAAGTTGGGCGCAGCACTGCCCGTCAATATGATGTCAAAATCATCCCGACCATTCTGGTGCTTGACCCTTATGGACAGGTCATTTTTCGCCAAACCGGGTCATTTGATTCTGACCTGATTAAATCGAAGGTGATGGGCCTACAAACTGCCGAACCCACCCCGTCCTTTGCGACGGAATAAACCTATGCAATACCAAATCAGAGGTTTTCAAGGGTTTTCAGCGGCTTCACGGGCGATCTGGCGGTCTTCCCACCACAGGATAATAACCAACACCACCACACCCACCACAATCACACTATCGGCGATATTAAAAATGGGCCAGCCGTGCAGATGAAAAAAATCTACCACATAGCCGCGTGTGACACGGTCTAGGGCATTCCCCAACGCCCCCCCCATTTGTAGTCCCAATGTAACACGCACCAGCCAATTTCCGGTGGGCAACTTGCGATAGTAATAAATAATCGCCCCGACCACGACCACCGCGATTAGCAGAAAGACGTTACCGAGCTCATCTGCCATGCCAAATGCCGCGCCAGTGTTCCGCGTATAGGTGATGTCAAAAATAGTCTTGAGTGCCGGAATCGGTGCCCACGTTTCGCCATAGTCCAACGATTGCACCACGATCCACTTGGTAATTTGGTCGGTGATGATGGCTAGTGCTGCCACCCCAAACAATACCATCCATTGGAAGGGCGTCGCAGCGGCGTTCTCCGGGCTAGGATTTTGTGACGGCGAGTCGTTTTGCAAAGAGGTTTCCAATTCCATAACTCCGTATGATTCTCACCTTGGCCTTTAAGATCGGACAACGTTCCTTTAGCCTAGTTTGAGCGCGGCGGCTTTAGCCCCGCGTCCTGAAGGCCATCATGCAAGCAAACAAAAAAGGGGTGAATGTATACCCACCCCTTACAGGTATTACAGCCGACGCAGGCTAACCGTGACTTTCGCGCCATCCACATCCAACGTTTGTGTATGACCACCATTCGACGGCCTACCAGACAGCCATTCTTCCGCCAAAGTTTCGGCGCGGATGTACCCTTCAAATTGGCGCATCACGTCCACCAAACCGCCCTCCGCCTGATACGTCACCGCAATCCGGTCACTCAGGTCGAAATCGGCATCCTTACGTAGCGTTTGGATAAACCGCACGATTTCGCGGGCCTGCCCTTCACGCACCAGATCATCGGTCAATTCGGTGCGTAATGCCGCCAAATAGCCATGTTCCTCGGCCACCGCGAATCCTTCGGCGCTGGTCTGTTTGACGATGACCTGCTGTGGGGTCAGCGAGAACGATTTGCCATTGGCCTCCACCGAAATGGCCTCGCCTGCCAGCAAGATACGGCTCCAATTAACCAACTGCTCACCACTCGCATTGACCAGCAAGTTACGCACTGCTTGGAAATCACCACGCAGTTCCTTGCCGAGTGTGTCAATCGGCTTAAGCGCATAGTTGACCATGCCAACGCTTTCCGCTGGATTCAAGATATGCACCGCTTTGACGTTCAACTCATCACCGATGACATCTGCCATGTCCAGCAGCGTATCGCCTTCTTCATGCGATGGCACCGCAAAATTGACCTCGGCTAGCGGTTGGCGCACCCGCAGTTCGGCATTATTCCGTGCCGCATGACCGAGACTGACCATCCGTTTGACCAACGCCATCTTGTAGTTCAGGGCGTCGTTGAGGGCGGCCTTATTCGCTTCCGGCCATACCACCAGATGAACACTTTCCGGCGCGTTGGCATCATGCCCCACCACCAGATTCCGATACATCGCCTCTGCTAAAAACGGCATGGATGGTGCAAGCAGTTTGGCAATCGTCACCAAGCACTCATACAGGGTCTGATAGGCCGCCAATTTATCTTGCGCGTTACCATCCTGCCAGAATCGGCGACGTGAACGGCGCAGATACCAGTTGCTCAGGTCTTCGACAAATTCTTCAATCGGACGGGTCGCCCCGATGACATCGAAAGTTTCAAAGGCCTGTGTCGCATGTTCGATTAGCCCGTTGAGTTCACTCAATGCCCACTGATCCAACATTTCGCGTTTTTGCAGCGGAACCTGTGGCGCATTCGGATCAAAGTTATCCAGATTGGCATAGGTCACAAAGAAGCTGTACACATTCCACAGCTTCAAATAGAAATTCCGCAAGATTTCCGCGATGGGTGGGATTTCATCTTGGAGTTCGGCATTACGCCACCCCATATATTTGGTATCCCCCGGCTGGCTGGCCGTAAACATAAACCAGCGCATCGCGTCTGCCCCATATTTGTTGATGACATCCCACGGTGCGACGATATTGCCCTTGCTCTTGGACATCTTGCTGCCGTCATCCGCCATGATAAGGCCGAGGCAGATCACGTTTTTGTAGGACACCGAGTCAAAAACCATCGTAGCGATGGCGTGCAGGCTATAGAACCACCCGCGTGTTTGGTCAACCGCCTCGCAGATATAATCCGCCGGGAATTGATCTTCAAACATTTCGTGGTTGTGCTGCGGATAGCCCCATTGCGCCACTGGCATCGAACCACTGTCGAACCACACGTCAATCACTTCGGGCACGCGGCGCATGGTCACTTTTTTGCCATTCACCGTTTCCTGCCATGTGATGTCGTCTACATAGGGCCGATGCGGGTCAACCCCGGTCACATCCCGCCCAACTTTTTGGCTGAGTTCAGCCAGACTGCCGACACACACCGCATAATCCACTTCGGGGTCATCCGCCACCCATACCGGCAGAGGGGTGCCCCAATACCGTTCGCGGCCCAATGCCCAATCTTTGACATCCTCCAGCCAATTGCCAAAACGCCCTTCTTTGACATGATCCGGCACCCAGTTAATCGTCTTATTCAGGTTCACCAATTGGTCACGGTACGCCGTCGTTCGGATATACCATGTCGAACGGGCGTAGTACATCAATGGGCCTTTGTCGCGCCAGCAATGCGGATAGTTATGGCGGAAGGTCGTCAGATGGAATCGCAGGCCGCGCTCTTTCAAATCCCGCGCCACGACCTTATCCGCATCCTTAAACCACATCCCCGCCACAAGAGTTACTTCATCTTTGAAACGTCCATCAGCATTAACCGTGACCAGCACAGGCAGGTTGTATTTATTGGCGGTGGTAAGGTCGTCCGCGCCAAACGCTGGTGCGGTATGCACAATCCCCGACCCATCCTCAACGGTGACATAATCACCCGCCGTGATGTAATAGGCATCGCGGTCAACAGGTAAATAGCTGTACAGCGGTTCATAATGTTTGCCAAGCAAATCGCGGCCCTTCATTTCCGCCACGACCTCATACCCGCCGCCATCTTTGACCTGTGGTACCACAATCGCTTCATAACGCGCCCGCGCCACATACAGCCGTTCAACGGGCGATTCCGCATCCACCCGGCCCTCGATGAGCAGATAATCAATCTTCTCCCCAACGGTCAGTGCCACATTACCGGGCAGCGTCCACGGGGTGGTTGTCCATGCGAGAAAATAGGTATTGTCCTCACCGACCACCTTAAACCGCACATAGATACTGGGGTCGTCTACTTCGGCATACCCCAACGATACCTCATGGCTAGAGAGGGGCGTCCCGCAACGTGGGCAGTACGGCACAACTTTATAGCCCTGATAGATCAGGTTTTTGTCCCAAAGCTGCTTAAGCAACCACCACACACTTTGCACGTATTCGGGTTTATAGGTTTCATAGGCGGTATCTAAATCCACCCAGAACGCGATACGCTCGGTCAATTTATTCCAATCGCCGATATAGCGTTGCACACTTTCGCGGCATTTTTGATTAAACGCGGCGATTCCGTATTCCTCGATTTCGTTTTTGCTTTTGATGCCGAGTTCTTTTTCGACCTCGATCTCGACAGGCAGGCCGTGTGTATCCCATCCGGCTTTGCGGATGATATGATGGCCCGTCATGGTCTTATAGCGTGGGAAGATGTCCTTAAACGCACGTGACAGCACATGATGACTGCCGGGGCGACCATTGGCGGTCGGCGGGCCTTCATAAAACACAAATTTGGGGCCGCCTTCACGCTCGCTCATGGCGCGATGAAACACATCTTTCGCACGCCAAAAATCCAGAACACCCAATTCTAATTCATTGATGTCCAGTTTTGGCGACACAGGGGCAAACCGTTTGCTCATGGTGATATTCTCTTTCCTAGAAGGTGTCCATACGATAAGGTTGATAGGCTGCTGTATCTCGGATTAGGCTATTCACGCCTTGGCTATTCGCATTTCGGCTTGACACGACCCAATACCCCGCAACGCAGCCGTCTTTCCAACGGCGGCATCACGGTGACACCTTCCTCTCTGGACATTGCTCAATGCTTGCATGTTCTTTGCTTCTTTAGCGCTCACTAAATAGATAAATACGGAATTTCGTCCGATAGTCTCCGCTATAACCATCAAAAATATCCACACGCCATGTATAACTCGACGCGACTTCCCTCACATACTTGCTACACACCGCTACCTGTGAAAACCGTGCCGTAACTCTGCCGTCGTCATTCTCTGGCGTAGAAGTGGGTGCGAGTTGGGCAGCAGCAGTTGCCTCTGGCCCAACCGGACACGCGAGGGGTGTATAAATACATTCCACCCCATCATGCTCATCAAAAAACGCCGCCACTTCGCATCCCGGCAGCTTGGAACCATACAGCCATTCCGTCGTGGCATATTTGGATTCTTCGTCTGTCTTCTCCAAATGCGCCCCCGGTGGCAAAGGTATATCCGGTGCTTCGGGCGAAATCAGATTCAACAGCGGCTCGGCGATAGATGAAATAATCACCCCTGCCACAATCACAGCAAGAACCATTGCCGCCAATGCCACCCAAACAGGCACAACGACTCGCGGCTTTTGGCTGGTGTTCGATGGAGCAGCACTGTCGTCTTGAACCAAATCCGGTTCTTGCATGGTGCGTTTCCTTACCCTTTACTCTTTCCAGACCCGTTCGATGGTCACGGTCACAACCCCGGTTCGTTCAGCCTCAATAGTAAATTCAGGTGAAATCGTCAGCCGGACATATTGAGTAATCCCGAACAAATCATGCGAATGGTCAAGCAAGCAGTTGGTCCGAACATAATTCTGCGACTCAATGGTCTGGTCAGATTGTTCTTGGCCTTCTTCGGGTTCACTAAACAGCCGATTACAGTCGTCCATCTGTTTCTTATAATGATTTTCGAGTTCCGCTAACGCCACTGTTCCCGACCACGTCTGCAAATCATGGCCCTGATCCATTTTCTCATACGAGGTTTGCAGCATTCCCGGAAACGCCTTAATTTCCAGCGGCTCATCTCGACTGGAACTAGCCTGAAAATAAGCCCCGCCGACAATGATCCCCACGACACCCACAATCAAAATCACCGCCAGCAGCAACCGGATGAACCAACTATCTAATAAACGCGGCTCACGCGACTGTTCTGTCCGCCGTGCGGATGCTGGGGGTTCATCCTGATACTCATGCTGCCCAGCCTGTTCATCATATTCTTCTTCATAATAGTCTTGCGGATACTCTGGTTGTTCACTCATGACCGCTGTTCCCCTCTTGTAAGATTGCCTCAATGCGTCCCACATCTGATGTCAATCGCTGCCCAAAATCGGTCGTCGCATGACGTTTGGCTTCACCCCGCCAATAGGCCAATCCTGACGCACTATTGTGCATCACCCGCTTGGCAACTTGGGCCTCCGCCGAATTCGTAGCAAACTGGGCCAGTAGATAATTCACCATCAGCGCCCGATAATTTTCGACATTGAGCATTCGTCCGGTTTGTTGGGCTACTTCTATGATACGACTTTGGTCGGCTTCTGCATAATAGAGTGCCAGCACCAGATCAGCCCGAACCGCCTTACGCGCCCCCATTTTCAGGGCCCGTTCAATTAGTTGGGCCGCCTCATGATAATAGCCCTGTGCTAATCGCGTTCGCCCCAAGCCATACACCGGAAAACCCTTGCCGGGAAATTGTTCTACCGCCCGCTGCAACAACGCCGCGCTCTCATCTAGTCTGCCCAACTGACGATAGGTATTTCCCAAGACCGTCAGCGTTTTTAGATCGGAGGTTGATTGCTGCTGAAGCTGACTTTCTAATAAACTTACCGCTTCCTCATAGCGTCCATCCACAAAAGCCTTCTGTGCTTTAAGCAGATTGCCCTGCTGACCCTTGCCCCGCAACAATATCATCACTTGCAGCAAGGCCAGCAATCCCGCAAATCCCACCGCCCATGCCACACGGCTGTCAGAATCGGCTTGGCTTAGCACCACAAACAGCACAACCGCCATCATGATGGATAATCCAACCGCCAACCGCAGCCGGGTGTCACGCCAGAATATCATTCGGTTTGGCGCTCAAAGAGCTTGGCAGCACTGGCCTCAACGGTGTTATAGGCCCTTTTCGCCAATTCAACATCCGCCTCCAAAACCTTGCGGAGTACGCCGGACTGCTCACTGGCAAAAATAGTTTCCCATTCCTTCAGGCCCTTGCCCTCCCGTTTGATATTTGCCAGCACCGCATCAGCCTTATCCGCTTGGCCCAATCGGTGATGCGCCCGCGCCACCCATACATAAGTCAATAATCGGTGACGGCTGTCCGGTAACCCGCGTTCCAAAACGACATTCAGATATTCAATCACCTTGTCGCTCTCACCTAACCGATCTTCGATCATGCCCAGATTATATGGCGCGACCCAATAAGTCGGTTCACGTTCAAAAGCCTGTTCGCCATACGGTTTGGCTTTTTCATAGTGGCCTTGTTGCAAATAGACCTCCGCCAAGCCGTTATACCCAACCGGGGATTCCGGGGACAGCCGCACCACTTCTTCATAATCGCGGATGGCTGGCCCCATACGACCCGCCAACCGATTGAGTTCTGCCCGAAACCGATAATGTTCGGTGTTTTTCTGGTCGGCTTTAATCAGGTCGCTAATGACCGTGATCGCCTCGGCATAATCTTGTTTACGCATAGCCTTAATCGCATTCCGATATTCCATCCGTGCCCGGTCACGAAATAGCATTTGCGCCGCCAACAGCCACCCGAACGCCAACCCCAACAAAATCGTAAATGTGCCTTCTGGTAGCACCAAACCCAGCGCCACCAATACAATCGCCGGGGCCAGCGTCAAGAACAACCGTATCTGCGCCGGACGCGGCAGTTTTGTCCCAACGATGACCCCTGTACCACCCAAAAACGTCAGCATAAACAAGGTCTGTAGTGGTTCTGACCAAGACTCATCGCTTGCCAGCACCAAACTAAACAGACTCCCCAAGCCCGTCATGATTAACAACCCAACCAGCAGTCGTGTTCGGGTCGGGCCTAACCATTTCAAAAATTGCTGCACCATACTTAACTCGATTCTTAAAGCCGATAGCGTACCACATGCAGATAATCCGTCGCGCCCAACGCCCGCCAAAATGCCTGTGCAATCGGGTGGCTTTGTGGCACCATCGCCTCAATGATCTCAATCTGATGATCCTTAAACCATCCACGCAGGCCATCCAACAAAGCCGAGCCGACGCCGCCTTGCCGCGCATGACCATCCACGCACAAATCGCTAATCAGTCCCATATTTTCCGGGGTTTGGACGGGCGCTCGCTTAATATGCCACCCCACCACAAAGCCAATCGTTCGCCCATCCCGTTCGGCAACCAAAATGCGTGCATCCTCACGCCCAAGCCATGTCTGCAAATCGTTTTGATAATGGGCCGCCGCCGCATCGCTAATCCGAAACCGCCGATCCAATTTGGCAAGGTCTTGCATATGCTCGTGCCAGATCGCCGATAACTTTTCCACATCTGCCACCACTGCCGGACGGACTTCCAACGATGTCATAGAATCCTCTTGTCGCACAAATTACATCCCTGCCTTTATGGAAGCCCTTCCCTAGCTACGGGGAAGGGTTTGGGATGGGGTAAAAATAAAAAACTCCCGCCCCAAATAGATCGAAGGGGACGAGAGTGTATCATCTCGCGGTACCACCCCAATTCCCCAACCATCGTGGTGGGGCGCTTGGTGCTGCATTGCTGATGCAGCGGCTGCGCTAACGGGCAGCACCCGGTATCCCCTACTATTGCATAAATGCCATCGGCATACTGCAAATTCAGTTCACGGCTCCGGAAGGATCTTGAATTGAGAGTTCGCATCGGGCTTGCACCGATATTTCCCGACTCGCTGGGCGATTTGCACAATTCAAGGTGGTTCCATCTACGCCTATTGATTTCTATTCTACAAGATGGGTCTGGTGCAATCAATAGGGCCGGATTGAAAATAACAAGTCTCTACACTTTCTTGAGGTTGTGTCAAACCTAAAGTATACTTTGGGGTACAATCGGTGAGTTCGATTCTTGATATTTGATTCCGCTGTTGTGGGACAGCCCGTATAGAAAAAGGCAACAACCCAAATTGACATCACCAGCCCCTTCTAACGGCTTGTCAGCTTCAAATAGCCAACCTCCTCGGAAGTTTTCGCATGTCAGTCTTGTACCACCGCTGCTGCGCGAACAGCTTTCCGTTACTTCATCGCGCCCCTTTAACGGACACATTCAGCGTTTCCAAGCGATTGTCGTGCGCATCCGGATTGATGGCCTAACCGATGACCCCGTTCAAGAAAGCATTGCCTCCAACAAGGCGTCGGTCATCACCACCCTGTTTAACACCCTATTTGGTCCGCTACTTCTGCCCTTACAAGATGCCAAAATCACCTTAGCCGAACTAGGCATGAACCGCCTTACCGCGATCGTGCCATTAGAAACAGTGGCGCAAGCCGGTCGGGTGCTGCAAACCCTGACCGCTGTCGAGCGATCCATTGAGGCTACCCTAGACAAAACCCCACCCGGTTATCCCCACATTCATTGGAAAATCGCGGCGGGTGCTGGCATTGGCAATGTTTCAACCTTTGTCTATAGCAGCGAAGGCCTCCAGCGCAACGTCTTTATTTTTGGTGGCCCTGCCGTTGACCAAGCCGATCAAGCGTTAGCGGTCGCCAAAGATGGACAGGTCATCACCCACCGCGATGTCCTAAAACGGCTCGGCAGCGCCCCGACAGGTCAATGGGTTGCCAGCAATTTCTTCCTCACCGAAGTCAGCTTTGCCGAAAGTCAGGTGGGGGAAGCGATGGCGAAAGGCCAAAACAAACGCGCCACTTCGCCCCTGCCCGTCACCGGAAATTTGAGTACCCTTGCGACGGCTGAATTGTTTATTGACCCTCTTTTGCGGGCGGGTTCACCTTTCCATTCTGTTCAGGAAGGCGTCATAACCGACCATCTTGCCTGCATCGTGCTGCGTATCAAGGGCCTAACCCTCGGCACGGATGAGGTCATCCCGCGTTGGGGGACTGTCCTCGAAAACGTGCTAGATGTAGCCTCACGGTATAGTGCGCTGTTAGATCGAATCGTAGTCGAAGCAGACCAATCGGAAATTCGCCTCGTTTTTGGTGTGCCCCATATTCAGGAACAAGCCAGTCGTAACGCGGCGGGTTGTGCCTTAGCCTTACAGCGGGCACTCAATAACGCCGAACCCAGCCTACATATGGCAATCGCCAGCGGTAGTGGCTTTGCGGCCCTGCTCGGACGCGAATATTACAGCCCCTACACGGTGATCTCGCCCGCCCTCACAACCGCTTCTCAACTTGCCGACACCGCCGATGCCCGCGAAATCGTGGGGGATGAAGCCACCCAACAGGCCACCGAAAAAATCTTTGGTTGGCGTTCCGGCAATCGCAAACTAGATTCCGGCTTCACCATGACGGGTGAAATCAGTTTGGGCGGTGGTCTGACCACCCGCTATCAAATCGCTCGTCAAATTCCCCTGATCGGGCGCGACGCTGAACGTGACCAAATTCGCATTGAGGCCCAACGCGGCTTATCCGGTGCAAATCATCTGCTCCTCATGGCAGGCAGCAGCGGGAATGGACGCTCTGCCCTCATTGATGAATTGATTGGTCAGTGGTTAACCGCAGGGGGCAGTGGTTTCATATCAATTGGCCCAGCCCATATTCCCGCCGCACCCTATGCCCTGTGGGTTCCGATCTGGCAATTTCTGTTTGGCCTCAACGCCGAAGCCGAACCCGCCATCAATTATGAAAAACTGCATCTCTCGCTCATCCGCATGATGCCCGATGCCGAATCCGCCATCCCGCTTTTTGCTGAAGTGCTTGGCCTAACCCATAACACGTCGCCGATGGTGGACGGCCTGAAACCCGAAGTCCGACAGGAACGGCTGTTTTCGACCACCCTCTATCTCTTGCGACAGGTTGCCGAATTATCGCCCCTGCTGTTGATTTTTGAATATGTGGACAACAGCGACGCCCTGTCTTTGGAACTACTGCGAAAATTAGTCGGCGGCCTAGAGAGTAATCCGGTGCTTTTTTGTATCGAAGATCGTTCCGACCCGACCCATTCCCTAGCCAGCTATTTTGCCTCACCCAGCAGCGTCACGGCCCAACCCTTGTCCGGTCAAGATGCATGGCGCTTACTCAACCACTTTTTGCCGGATATTCCATGGCCCGTCCATTATCGCGCCGCCCTTGCCGAATTTCTAAATATTTATGACCCGGCTCATGGGGATGGCGATACAAAAGCCAGCCACACCCCTGCCAATATCGTGGCCCTAGCAACGGTATTAGAGCATGGCATTTTGAAACGGCGCGGCGGTCAATGGGATTTCGACACCACACCTCCACCGCAGGAATGGCCGCGTGATTGGGTAGAAATCACCGATTACCTCGCCGATAAGATTTTGGGTCAACGCGAACGGCAGGTGATGTTTTTTGCCGCCTCGGATGGTATGGTCTTTTATAACAATGTACCTTGGATTAAAAAGCACGCCCACCCTGCACTGGTCGAACTCAATCGGATGCGTGAAATGCGCCTGTGCGAACGTTACATTGATGAAGGCCAAACCCGTCGCTGGGATAGATTCCGCCATCAAGCCATCCGTGAGGCCCTCTATGCTCACTTGGATGTGACCGAACGCTCCGAATCGCATCGCCAAATTGCGGCATGGCATTTGCTGCGTGCCCCCGGTTATGCTGGCAAAGCGATTGTCGCCTATCATCTTGAACACGCGGGTGAAACCAGCGGCGCGGTGGATGCCTATTTGGATGCCAGTCGGTTTGCAGCGGCATGGGGTGCGACCTCCGAAGCCATGCAGAGTGTGTTGGCTGCCGAGCGTCTGATTGCCCGCCAAGATAACGAAGTCGCCCCGACGGTTTCGCTCAAAATCCGCCTCGCTTGGGCCGATTTATACCTCCGCCAAAGCAACTTGGAAAAAGCCATTGCTGAAACCAGCCGCGCCATTGAATATGCCGAGCAAATTGGCGAGCCTGTGCCGCTGGCAAGTTCGCTGATTATCCGTGCCCGCAGTGAGATGCAGCGCCGCAATTATCCAGCCGTCGGCGTGGATGCCAACCGCGCTATCGGCCTGCTGCAAAATGGCGATGCGGGTGAACTCGCCACCGAAGCCAAATGGCTGCAAGCGCGTGCCCTGTTTGCCAATCAGCAACGCCCCAACGCTGTGCGTGTCTTGACCCGTGCCGTTGACGCCGAAGAAATCGCCAATCCGCGCCTTGAAATTGAGATGCGCTTGGATGCCGCCCATTATTTGATGTTAGACTACCAGCGCGATCGTGCCTTTCCGCATGTTCAGCAGGCCCACCAAAAAGCCGAAAAACTAGGCGACCCCGCCCTGTTACAGCAGGCCACTGCCCAATTAGGCCGCTTAAAGATGTTGTATGGTGAGGCCGAAGAAAGCATTGACCTTCTCGAACGGGCCTTACGAATGCCCACCGTCACCGACATGCACCGCACCCCCGGTCACCTGCATCAAGATCACGCCCTCGCCCTGTGTTTCTTAGGGCGCTATGACGACGCGGCGGCGGCATTTGATGAGGCCGAGAAGTATTTCCTTGTCCAAAAAGAGGACAGCAACCTTGCCAATTTACAGTTGCTGCGTGCCTATGAACTTCACCTTGATCGCGCCGCCTATGACGAAATCGAAGCTGTCCTCCAAAAACCTGCTGCACAAACTGCGGAAACCCGCGAAGATTTGGACTTGTTATCCATCGTGTTGCGCGTGGCCTTGCACGTGCGCCGCAAGCAGTTTGATGAAGCCAACCAGCTGCTGCAAAAATTAAATGCTCGCCCGCTGACCCCTGCCATGTTATGGTATCGGCCCGCCATCGCCCTCTATCAAGCCGAATTAGCCATTACACAGGGCCATGTAGACGCCGCCGATTTGCATTTGCATCAAGCCCTCGGCGCAATCGGCGTACAGGGTGATTTGCGCTATCTAACCGCCATTTACGGGGGTCTAGCCGAAGTCAAAATCATGCAGGATGAAAAGGTCGAGGCCATTCAAGATGCCTTAGATCGGGCCGAAACCTCAGGCCGTCGGCAGGGGCGGCGTATTTATCTAGCCAAGGCGCTTCTGCTCTATGGGCAATATTTGAAGCACACCTCCCACCGTTACAGCACCCGCGCCCGTGCCAGCACTTTTTTGTTTGAGGCCAGCCTACTCTACAAAGAAATGGGCCTGCCTGTACCGGAACAGATTGCTAATCACAGTGGACAAGGTTAGGCCATTCTCTGCTTGATAATCGCACGCCCACCCGTTATAATGTCGTCCGTTTGATTTTGTTTGTGAAATGATTCTCTTTCGGTTTTCTATTTGTTTTGTTTTCAATCGTGTTTCAGCGGTGATTCAACCGTGCGGAGGTTGTTGTGCAAAATTCAGCCCGCCTTTTAATTGGTTTTGTGTTTGCGGCACTCGTCATTGGGGGCTTCTTTACGATTAGTGGTGGTGATCTTCCTGCCGCTGAACAGGTGTCGAACCCTGATGCCTCAACTTTAACAGGAACAAGCGACAAACTGGCTCAATTGGCGCTCGTGGTAGTCGTTTCGGGCGGCGCAGTGATGAGCATTGGCATTGCCCTTGCCGCAAGTGCGTGGTTCCTCAATCGGGAAATTGTGAAGGCCGCCGTTAACGAAGCCAAGCCCGTCAATATCCCCCAACTAACCTCACCACAGGCCGCCCTGCAACAAAGTGGTTCCGCCATTTCGATGGTTCAGAAAAATATCTTCCCGATTGTCGTCACGATTGGCGTCTTGGCGATTATGACCTTTTTGGTTCTGGTATTCTCCGGCAACCTGTAATAACTTACCGGGCCAGCGGTAGCGCCAACAAAATAGTCTCCATCTCTTCCGGGGTCATGCCACCGTGCATCCCTCGGAAGGATTTCAAAAACGGCTCTTCATCCCACCACACCTGCTCATTCCGCATCGGCAGCAGTAATAAATTACTGACGCGGCTCAAAAATTCGGGCGATGGTTTCCCGCTACCAAAAAATCCCTGCTCAATCAACTCCGCCGTGCGATGTACTTCCGCCAGCCCATCCAGTTTTTCCGACAACAGCGCATGGGCATCTTCCACACATTCATCCCACACATATAGGAACAAATCGCGCGACGATCCAGCCGGTGTCATCAACCGTCCCTCTCGATTGGTCTTGATGAAGGATCGAATCTCCGGTATCTGCCGATTCAGATGAATAATTGTCTCAGGGTTGACCCCAATCTGCCCATGATCGGCGGTCACGAGCAGCAGTGTATTTTCCGTTCCGCCTCGCCCAGCCATTGATTGATATAACGCCGTTTCCAATGTGTTCATCAGTACACCGATTTCGGTTGCCAGATGGCGCGACCCCGGCCCATAATAATGTGCAGTGGTGTCAATCGGGTCGAGATAACAGAAAAAATACGCTGGCCCGTCCGCATTGATAACCGCGTCCGCTAAATTGAGCATCGCCTCTGGAATGGTACGGAATAGACTGACCTTCGCCCCCGCCAATGTTTTGTCTGAATACGGAGACGGCATATAGAGGATATTTTGAAAGACATACGACTTGACGCCATGCTGTCCCAACCGTTGATAAATGGTCTGGTCAGGCAGCAGGCCATCGCCATTAAAGCCCTTTTTCATCAGGGTGTTGCGTTCTTTATCCCCCGCCACCGAAAACAGGATTGGTGCGATCACCTCATCCACCAGCGGCTCATAATAGTACCATTCAAATACGCCTGATTGATTGACAGGCAGACCACTTTGAATCGTCGTCACATGCGCTGCGGTGGTGGAAGGGAATTGCGAATTCAGCTTCGACACCACCCCTTGTTCCACAAACCGCCGCAAAAAATCATGTTGGCCTTGATACTGCTGGAAAAATTGCCAACCGAACGCATCCACAAACAGCAAAATCACCTTGTCATAGCGTTGGGGAAAATCACCGAGGACACTGGTCGGCAACCCATTGTGCCCCCCGCCCGTCAGCAGATGAAAAATGGTCTGGGGGATTTGCGAAAAACAATAGGTGTCATACAGCGGCTTGGTGAAATGAGGACTCACCCGTGCCACATCCACCGCCTGAATCGAGTCGTGGTTATACATACCCCTCCCTATGAAGTGTGATAAGTGCTGCAAATCTGCCTTAACTGTACTAAAATTTGAGTGGGAAACAATGCCATTCGCTTGACCAATACATACAAAAACAAAAGCGGCATGGGTTCAAATCGAGGTGACAAATGTTTTCGTGTTTGATGAAAGCAATAGGGCTGATCTTCGTAATAATGGTAGTCTCTCGAACCCCCACAAGTATGTTGGCAACCACAAAAGCGCCATTACCTCAAGACTTGCTCTTTTCAGCGAATGCATCAGAGAACGGTACAGATAAAAGCATCTTATTTCGGGTTGACGCCGATACTTTAGAGTTATCTGAGTTTTATGTAGATGAGTCCGCCAATGAAATAAAAGCCCTAAGTTGGTCTCCCGATGGTCGTAAACTTGCGATAATCCGCCTAGAGCAAGGACGCTGGCAGTTTTGCATTATTTCGTCGGAAGGCATTCGAGATTTTTGCTTCAATACCGAAATATCCTTTTATGCCTATCGAAATGTGGGGGTTCAAACAAATGATACGGTGACTTGGTCGGCAGATGGGGAAACAGTGTATTTTCTCGCGGAAAATGAGCGTAAATTCAGCTTGGTTGCGGCAGACACGACTACAGGGGAACTAAGAAAAACGATCTATCAACACCCGCGACCCTACGAGGAATATCCGCCTCGGATTTTTTGGTCACCAGATGTCCAATATCTCGACATTCGATATTTTGATATTGCCACCCCTGATTTTGATTACCAAGCCGTGATTAATCTTGCAACAGGGCAACCGCTAAATTTACTGACCAAGTTATCAGAAGAATTCGACGACCCCATCTTGTGTGAAGGCTTTTCTCCCATAAATTCATATATGGTCGCATTTACTCTGAGTGAATCAAGCCCCCACATACCAAACCACTACTTCATTCTCGACATGCAGGGCAATGTTGTTCACTCGATTGAAAGTTCAATATTCGATGATTATGGCGTATCTATGGCAGGTTGCCCCCAATGGCTCGACAATGAAAAAACGCTGCTTTTTGTTGGGAATGTTGATCGCTACACCAGCTCTATTTTTGAATATTCCCTTGAAAACGACCAGTGGAAAGTGTTCCCGCTTCCGCAGCCCTATAGTGGCTATTGGAATCTATTTGAACTTAACAATCCTAGCGCTGGTTATCCACTAGCGCCCTCGCCAAATGGGACGCATATAGCCCTCGAATTTATTTCTCTTCAAGAGCCAAATCCCCTAAATGCCGTTTTCGTTTTATCCCTCGATGGTGAAATTTCAAAGATTAGCGGTGACTATGTGGCCCGAAATCTAATCTGGACACCAAATTTCGAGCCATAACATAGCTTGTTTTACTCAGGCCAAGCCGCTGCTGGCAAAAGGCTGATACAGGCAGGTTCATTTGAAAGCAAGTCCGTAAAAGTTCTAACACTCAAATCAGTAACGTCCCCTAAGTCGTATTCAAGGGGGTCTCTCTCGTAGAGGGAATACCAGAACTCGCTTGTGATAACAGGTGTTTCCTCAATAGGTTCAGATTGTACCCATACTCGCAGCAAGGCAATATAAGCAACATCATTACAAATGCGTAGTCCGGGCTGCTCATCATTGATAGTCGGGTCAGTTATATAGTAACTAAGGTACAAATTTTTTGAGTAATATCTAATGTTCAAGAGGCCCCCGTCGTGAGGGAACGGAGTACCAAAAGTAACTTCATCGGGTTCGCCATAACTCGTGAGTACATTTGACAGGCTATAAAATGACCAATCAACATAACTTTCTTGCGGAAACTCGACATAGAGGCTTCCTGCAACAATTTTGTTATCAGCCTCATCAACCCAAGCTTTCAGCCATAGAGGGTTTTGATCTTCGAAGTTCAAGCCTAACAAGGTATAGTTCCCATCTTGGACAGACCAAAGGGGTTTACCCAGATTTCTTCGAGATTTTTGCTGAGTCTCTTTGAGTGTATCCTCCCCAATACTCCAACCCAACCAGCAGGGCACTAGGCAAGTCTCATCCACAACCAATTGATTAAGTCCTACCAGTGTCTCGGATATAGTTGGTGTCAACGTTGGCGATTGCGCCATGCTGATATTCGGGGCAGGGGCGGTCAAACTCAATAGGGCGGTCAGCGCTAAACTCAAGCCAATCAACACACCAACGCCATAGAACGTTTTGCGCTTTGCCATAACATACCCCTCCCTATAAAGCGTGATAAGTGCTGCAAGCCTGTCTTAACTGTACTAAAATTTGAGGGCAGATTGTAGGAATACTGTCATGAATGCCAGCTAAAATTTTACAAAGGCTTCCAATCCCAAGTCTGCGATAATCTGGGCCGCGCGCTCAAGATGTAGCTTGTTATCAGCCTGAAATGGCTCTAGAACAGAGGAAATCAGAAAACCGCCATTGAACTCAACCTTTTCGGCACATGATTGAAGTTGCTGAAATTTCTCCCGCCCAATAGATTCGACGAGGTAGGGGCTAAAGTATGAAATCCAGCCGATCTCTACTGGGTAGGAATTGAAATCAGAAGGAAAGGAGTAATAACGTAGTCGCTCCTTGTTACGCTTATCGTATATTGTTCCATTTGAGACCTGAAATATAGGGGCTAATTCAAAAACAATCGACTTGAGCATTTCATAGTCCAAAATCCCTTGTTGAAGATGCTCAAGCGAAAACAATAGATTGACCGTCCCCACAATATACTTTTGAAAATTAGCCATCATTGTAAAGTGCAAGCCACTTTTACAGTCAAGGCTAATGCTTGCACCCATCCCCGGATCGTTATTGTCAGGAATTAGAGAGGTATCAAAATCTTCCGCAGTGTCTAGGTGAATTGTCTTAATTAGAGAAGCATCAAAGTGTTCAATACTCTCAATGAAAGCAGAGAATCCTGCAAACATATCCGCAGGAAACAGCAATCGTGTGAGTTGGGGTGACGCGAGAATTGTCTTAATTATCTCAGCTTGCTTAGGCTTTTCACTTATCAATCGCATGGCGTAGTGGTTTTCCATGTGGCTACTCCTCACCAAAAATGCTTTTGCAGCACTAGCGGAAATAGGGGGTTTCAACCCCGTTGACGAACGGTTAGGATCTTACCCACTTCTATCCCAATGTCGCACATCCAAGCCAATTCATTTATTAAGTATCTGGTTGCAATACAAACTCATCCGTTACAATTGTAACGGATTCAACTTCGGCGCATATAAGTCATATTTATAGAACATAAGTTCCACGCAACGCACTTCTATGTTTTTGACTAAATTCAGCGCGGCGGATTTATCCCCGCGTCCTATTTCAAGGTTACAGCAACCCCTCTGCCGCCATCTCCTGCAAAAACTTCTCCCGATTCGCATTCCGCGCAATCTTGCCGCTGCTGGTCTTAATCAGCCATTTCGGGCCGACCAGATGCACAAACCGCGCATTCACATCTGTCGCCTGCACAATCCGCTGACGGGCCTCGCGCTGAATCCGCCCCTGTGTCTCCTCATCCTCCTGCGTAATCTCGGCAATCACCGCAATATCTTCCGTGCCAAGTTTTTCATTAAACACCCCAAACGCCACCGTGCGCCCATCCTTGACCCCATCAATCTGGCTAACAATCGCCTCAATATCTTGGGGATAGATGTTTTTGCCGCCGACGATTATCAAATCTTTCTTGCGTCCCGTAACATATAACTCGCCTTCCGCGATATAGCCGAGGTCGCCCGTCAGATACCACCCCTCATACAAAGCCTGCGCCGAAATTTCCGCCTGATGATAATATCCCGTCAGCATCGAATCACTCCGCAGGGCGACCTCCCCAATCTGGCGCTCCGGCAGTGGTTTTTTGTCGCCATCCACCACCCGCACCTCGCAGTTTGGAATCGGCTTGCCACACGACACCACCACCAATGCCCCTTCGTCGTCCCCAGCGGCAGGCAACGCCCGGTTCTGTTCCTGAAACGGCAGGCGTTGAATCCGGTCATACTTTTGTGGACCATCCATGCCGCTTTGGGTCACAGCAAACGTATTTTCCGCCATCGCATACGAGACGGTCAGCGCATTGGGTGTTAATCGATACGGGGTATATTTTTCTTGGAAGATTTGATGGCTATCAGCCCGCACGGGTTCAGAACAATTGATAAACGCCCGCATACTGCTCAGATCGAGATTTTCCAGTTGCACATCGCGGACACGGGTCGCCAACAGATTATAGGCAAAATTCGGTAGCCAGCACAGCGTCCCCCGATATTTTTGGATGGCGTGCAGCAGAATATGCGGTGCGCGTACCCAATGGAACGGCGACATCAGCACCAGCGGAATCCCCTGCATCAACGGCATGATGAACCCCGCAATCAGCCCCATATCGTGATACAACGGCAACCAACTGCAAACCACATCATCGGCCTGCAAACGAATTGCCGTGCTATACCCCGCCAATTGATTCAACACCGCCCGATGCGACAGCATGACGCCTTTTTGTAACCCCGTGCTGCCCGATGAATGCTGCAAAAATGCCGTAGATTCAGCCGTCGGGGCATAGTCCCAATACTCGGCGGGGTTGCCGTTAGTAGTCAGCGCATCCGTGACCAAAATGGGCAGCATCCCCTCTACATCCCCCAGTACCGTATTCAATCGGTCAAATAGCGCCGGATAGGTGATAATCAGCCGCACCCCCGAACGCTCCACCAGCGCATGGAGGCTCTCAAAATAACGATCCGGGTCGAGTTTTTCCGTCAAAAATGGGAAGATGCTCGGCACGGCCCCCAGCAATATCGCCCCCCAAAAGCTATACAGCACATCAAGGCTATGTTCCAACACCAGCACCACCAAATCGCCTGCCTGAATGCCATTTTGCCGGAGGGCATGGGCAACTTCCGCCGCATGTTCAAAAAACTCGCGGGTCGAAATTGCCAGCTCCCGCTTGCCGTCGGGGGTCACAAAATAGAGCGCGGTGGCTTCCGGTTGGGTTTCCAGCAGATACCGGATTTGGGCATTCAGTGTTTCGGGTAATGGATGGTCTAAGCGAATGGGGACGTGGGTGATGCTTGGTGCGGTCATAATACTCCAGAGGTGTGTTTTGTTGGCAAATTATTGGCGGGCTTCAATGAGTTTAGCAATATCATCAACGGTGTTGCAGGTTTCGACGGTCATTTCCATATCGTCAATCCAAACGCCAAACTGCTTTTCGATATATAACTGCACCTCGACCAGTGAGAACGAATCAATCAGGCCGCCGGAAATCAGCGGTTCGCCATCTTTCAGCGGATACTTGGGATTCCGCATAATTTCTTTGGTGATAAACGTCTTGAGTTCTTGTCGAATATCCATGTTTGCTCCAATTTTGGGAAAATGACCTTGCCATTATAACAGGATTTCTATGCCAAAAAATGACCTCCTATCAGGCGTTCGCTCCCCGTGCGACAATCGCCCGTTGGCAAGTTGCCACCCTATCTGTACAATGTGCCCGTCCATTGCTTTCGATGGCTAGGAAAATTACTGTGTTTAACCGTAACCTGCTCCAAAAATTAATACGCCTCATCTTCTCGCGGGAAAATGTTTTCGCGGTGATGCTCTGCCTCATCATCATTTTGCTGATTATCGTCACGGCGGATACGGCCCCGCAGTGGATTTATCAGGGTTTCTAAGTTAACCAATGACCCTTACCCACATTCTCATTTTTGCGCTGGCGTCCCTGCCCTTCATGTGGCTGATTCCCACCCGCTGGCGACCTCAAAGCCTATTATTTGCCAGCATTTTGGCGTTGGCATGGCTGCTGGCCGATGATGTCCTCAATCACCTCGATTTCACGATTCTGATCGGCACACTTGGCTTCAGCATCGCCGTGTGGTGGATTGTCCAGCCGCCCTCCGAAACCATGCCCACCCGTCGCGCCGATACCCAGACTTTTTTGATTATCGCCATCGGGCTAGTCCTTGCGGGTTTGATATTTGCCGTTTCTGACCGACCCCCCAACTTTCTGATGCCCCTTTTTGGTGTAGCCATAGCGACAGTTGGCGTGTTAAATCTGCCCCACCTTTTGCCGCCTACCAACACCGAAATCTATAAGCGCCTGAGTCTCTTATTCGTCGTTGGCCTGATTGTGGTTTTGGTCATGCTCAAAATCCCCGCCAGTGCCCGCTTTTTCAGCCTTGCGCTTGATCGCGATGAGGCCCTTCACCCGACGGGTATTACCCCACTGGCATGGCTCGGTTTTTCCTATATCGCCTTCCGTCTAATCGGCGTGTTGTTCGATTTCCGCGCCGGACGCCTGCCCAAAGACGGCATGGCCCTGCGTGATTTTCTAACCTATATCCTGTTCTTCCCCGCCATGACCGCTGGCCCGATTGACCGTGTACAGCGATTTATCCCCGAACTGAATCAGACCAAACCGCTGGATTCGGCTCGCCTAATCGAAGGCACAATGCGGATTATGGTTGGGGCGTTCAAAAAATTCGTGATTGCCGACAGCCTAGCCCTTGTCGCCCTCAATCCAACATTGGTCAACCGCACCGGCGATACCATTGGCGCGTGGTTATTGCTGTACATCTATGCCTTCCGCATCTTTTTCGACTTCAGTGGCTACTCAGATGTTGCCATCGGGATAGGGCGCTTATATGGCATCACCCTGCCTGAAAATTTTGACCGCCCCTATGCCCAAGCCAATTTACAGCAGTTTTGGCAGCGTTGGCACATCACTCTCAGTACATGGTTTCGGCTCTATTATTTCACCCCGATCAGCCGTGTTATGCTCCGCAGCGGCGTCAAAATACCGCAGTGGTTGATGGTCATGACCGCCCAACTCAGCACGATGGTTTTGATTGGCCTCTGGCACGGTGTCACCGCTAATTTTATCCTGTGGGGGCTGTGGCACGGCATCGGCCTATTCATCCACAAGCTCATTTTGGATAACACCCGGGTCTGGTATCAAACCATCATCCAACACCGCTGGCGTCGTCGTTTTATTTTCAGCCTTAGCTGGCTGACCACCTTTCATTATGTCGCGTTGGGCTGGGTCTTTTTTGCCCTGCCCACCCCCGCCGACAGTTTGGCAATGCTGGCTCGTTTGCTAGGAGGTCGTTAGATGGCTGGATGGGATTGGCTGACCAAGCCACAAACCCCCTATAACCGCCGCTTTGCCCGTAATGTGGTGATTAAAGCCGCGCTGCTGTTTCTCGCCCTCAACACGTGTTATGCCCTCACCAATCCGCTGCCCGTCCTAAGCCGCATCACCCTATACAATGAGGCGCTGCCGGGGCGTGACCGTCTGCCCTATTCCGAAAATCCTGCCAGCGACTACAACATCTCTGTTCAGCGATTAGAGGGCATGTTCGCCTCCATCAAACTCAGCCAAGCCCCAAAAGCCGATGATGAATACCGCGTCTTTTTCTTGGGCGATTCCTCCGTGTGGGGCTGGCTGCTCGAAGAAGACGAAACCCTCAGTGCGTGTATCAATCGTGGCAACTATCGGATGCCGGATGGTCGGCGTTTGGTCGTCTATAATTTAGGTTACCCCGTGACCAACGTCCTCAAAGATTCGATGTTGTTAGAGGAATCCCTGCCCTATCAGCCCGATTTGGTGGTCTGGTTTCTGACCCTTGCCGGATTTTATATCGAAGACCAACTCAAACATCAGGTCGTGCAGAATAACGCCGACCTTGCCCGTGACCTAATCGAACGCTACGACCTCGCCCTAGATGTCAATCGCCTCCCCAACGATCCCAATTTATGGGAGCGCAGCATCATCGGCCAGCGCCGCGAATTAGCCGATCTGCTCCGTCATCAAGTTTATGGCGTGGCATGGCTGGCAACAGGTTATGACCACCGCAACCCCAAATTTCATGAGCAGCGCGTCGAAAATCTGCTCCCCGGTGACGATCTTTTGGGCAACCCGCGTATTGAAGATGGCTGGACAGAGGATTTGTTGTCCTTTGACGTGATGCTGGCAGGTATGGACATCGCGCAGAAACATGACCTGCCCGTGCTGGTCATCAATGAACCCATTTTCCGTACCAGCGGCTTTAACAACGAAAACCGCTATAACGACTACTACCCCAAATGGGCCTATGACAGCTACCGAGAGCTACTCGCCAGCATTGCTCAACGCGAAAACTGGCCCTACACCGATTTATGGGATGCCGCCCCCAACGACCAATTCACCAACACAGGCCTACATCTGACTCCTGCCGCAACCTGTGAGTTCGCCCACAAGGTCGTGCCGTATATTATGGCGATGGCTGAGTGAATCAGAAACCTGCTCAGTACAGCTTAATCTCTAACCAGAGCCGGATTATATTCCCAAGAACAATTATTAGGTTCAACATAAAAAATTTCGACCCGATAATACAGCTGATAATCTGGTATATTGGACATATTTTCTAATTCCAGATCACCTCTTACTATAGAATAGATAGTTACAAGTGAGCCATCACTTAAAAAAGAATACTCCTCTCGCTCTTGTAATGTTCCTTCCCAAACTGTAACGGAATGATGGTCGTATCCCTCCTCGATGAATTGATGGGAATATTCAGAAATCACATCCTGGTAGGCGCGATTCGAGCCATAAATTTGCACCACCGAACCTGTCAAACAATTAGGAGGCAAAACCTCGCCTGACGAAAATTTCATCTGAAGTGGGCTATCCACACCATTCAGAAGGGCATCGTCAGTAATTTCCTTGATTCTGTCATAAAGCGCAGTGAATCTCACTTCCGCCGTTGGTTTTAAATCTTTGGGCACTTCGATATATGAAGTTGGCTCCCGCTGGTTATTTTTGACCAGCAGGAAAATAACTACACAGAGCAAGCCTGAAACCAACAATAAAGTCAACAAGCACGCTTGACAAGAGGAGGGTCTAGACACCGGCTTACCTCTTCAGTCTAATTAGAACGAATATCAATCTGCCCATCCGCCCCAACAGTCACATTTACCAGCGGAATAAAATCCCCCGATGACCCTTGCAGTCGTTCAAAGGTGTTGGGGTCATAGAACCCAACCCGCACTTGATATTCCCCCGCTGGCACGTCTACTATCCCAAGCACGCGAGTTTCGCCAATCACATCCCCGGCCTGCCAGAATCGCGTCGGATAACGCCCTTCCACCGGAGCGCCGTCCGCCTGTCGTAATGGCGCTGAATCGCCCATCGGCACAAAATGCAGGAAAATATGATAATCGCGGTCAAATGACCCCTGCGCTCCCCATGTCAAATCCGCATTAATCTGCCCCTCGCTGATTGAAAAATCGGCAGCATACAAAATCGCCGGGCCAAGCGTGCCAATTTGTCTTGTCGGTGGGGGAATGGCTGCCCCTTGCAAAAACACGCTGCCAATGGTGGTCTGATTAAGTGTGGCGGCCTTGTAATCCAGCGTCACCGAGATATTCAGCAAACCGGGCTCGGCATCTTCTGGAATCAACAGCGCATGATAGGTACTAATCTCCAGCGGCTTCCATGTCACAGGCTCAAAACGCGGGAAGATGGACACAATTGGGCTGCCCGTAATGTCCAACAAACTGACATACACCCCCATTGGTGTGGTGGGAGGGCGGTCTAGCTGCCAATCCAATCGCAAACGCAATGTTTCGCCGGGGCGTAGTCGTGTGTTATCCAGCGCATAGCCCACCAGCGTGACATCGGGACTGTAATCTATATCCAGCGTCCGTGTCCCGCCCCATTCGCCAATAATCGAATCGCGCACCCATAATTCATCGCCATCTCGCATCGGTGCATTTTCATTGATGGGCTGTTGCGTATAATTCAATCCCGCCATGCCCTGACTCTGCATATCCATATCCGCCAGCGGGCCATCTTCCCGATTGAAATAAAGCACGTCCGGCGCAATCGCTACCAACAGCGATTCCCGATCTTCCCGCCGCAATAACGCATCTATAAACGGGGAGCGCCGACCATCCAAGCGATAAATCTCGTTCGCTTCGTCCCCATCCAATTCAATCGTCAGCGCATCACTGCGGTCATGGGCATAGCTTGTGGCCTCCCCCAAATATTCCGCCAACTGTTGGTCATCTTGCAGCATTTTTTCAGTTTGGGGTGGTGCAACCATCAAAATCAGGCCCATTCCTACTGCCACCCCCGCCAGCATGGGAATTTGGAAACTTTTCAGGGCGGGCCATCGGCTAAGCGTAACCAAAATGAGCGCCCCCCCTAATCCCAATGAGGCACTTTCAATCGCGCGGCTTGCGAAAATGATATGGGCCACGCTTTCACCCATCCCCCACACCACCAAAATCAGCATCGGGAGGTTTTCATCCGACCAAGTGAGCCGTACAATCGCCACCCCACCCACAATCAGCAGCCCTAACCACACAATAATCTGCCACGCCAAATCCGTTTGGGGGTAGAAATCAAGCGCCAGCCCTCCCAAGCCATCAAATCCATAGACCGCGACTGCCATCCCCGCCCAAATCGCACCGGGTATCCACACCACCTGCCAAAAACGTCTGCCGTTCTCGTGCGTCAGGCCATACACGCCAATCAGCGCCGCCCCGATGATGCCGGTTGGTTGTGCCAAAACCGCCATCCCCGCCACCCATCCGGCCCAGCGCCATTTTGCATGGGTAGCAATTTCCAACCCGCCGACAATAAACATCGCCGTTAGTCCCGCCGCCGAGCCTATCCCCGCCCATACCACCCACGCGGCCATCCATAAAACAAGGCAGGCAAGGCTTTCAACCGTGCTAAATTTCCAGCGGCGCATCAATCGCAACAGGCTACCCCCCGCGATAGCATAGGCCACTGCCGACACCATCAACGCTGTGCTGTCCATTGGTCGTGCCGCATTGAGGAGGACAGGTAAGGGACTAGCGATCAATAGCGTCTTTTCGCCGGGTGTATAGACCATGCCCCGCCCCTCATGGAGATTTCGGGCCAATTGGGACGTCAAAAAATCGGCTTCGCGGTGATAGTCTTGGAGCATGACCAAACCGACGACACACACAGTTATAAAAATGATTAGGCTGATGAGATGGGATTGTTGGTTCGACATGGGGCAGTAGTGTAGCCGAAATCCCCCCCAAACGCATAGGTGTATTCCCTACGGCCTTCAGGTAATCTAGTAGGATATTTTCCGCATCTGCATTTACGAGGGCATGAGATAGATGATCACCCTAATCGCACGTGGCATCAGCATTGGATTCGCGGCAGGCATGACCCCCGGCCCTTTGCAGATATTTATGTTGATGCACACCCTCCGTTATGGTGCACGTTATGCCCTATGGCTGATTTTAGCCCCACTAATTAGCGACGCCCCGGTGGTGACCATCGTCCTGCTGATTTTGGGGCAGGCCAGCAGCGATTTATTAGACGGCATTGGCTTAATTGGCGGCCTATTTGTGTTGTATATCGCGTGGGGTCTATGGCGACAGCTTCGTAATGGGGTGCATTTACCCTCAGCGGAGTCAAGCGAGGTTACGCGGCAACCCATCCACCTGAACTTGCGTAAAGCGGTCATTATCAACGCCCTCGGGCCGGGAGCATGGTTATTCTGGGGCACCGTCTTGGGGCCATTGGTCATTGACGCATGGCGCGATCACCCCACCCACACCATTTCGTTTGTACTGGGATTTTACGCGATGTTTTTGCTGACGATGGCTGGTTTGGTCATCCTATTCCATCAAGCCCGTCGCTTAGGTACACAGGCCGTCACCGGGGGATTATGGCTTTGTTTGCTGGTGCTGGTGGGTTTTGGGGCATCACTCATCTGGGAATCATTACACGGAATCCTTTAGGCAGCTATGGCAACTTCTGAAGATTTACGCCTCTTGATTGTCGCCGATAACCCATTGGCGCGGACGGGCTTGGTTGCGCTATTGAATGACCAACCCGGCTTCAATGTCGTTGGGCAGATCGCCGCCGATGCTGATTTATTGCCGATGCTCGACATTTACCGCCCCGCTGTGATTGTTTGGGATTTAGGATGGGAGCCAGCCGCCACAATGGAGCGTCTGCGCGAGGTTCGGGACACCCACTATCGCGTAGTGGCTCTCCTGCCCGACGAAGACTTTGCCGCGAATGCGTGGCGGGCGGGTGCGAATGGCCTGCTGTTCCAAAATGTGCAAATCGAGCCGATGGTGGCGGCGATTCAAGCGGTTGCCAATGGCCTGACCGTGCTTGATCCCTCGTTGGTAGCCCAAACCCTCGAAGCCACATCCGCCAGCCCCGAAGCCCCCGCCGAAGACCTGACCCCGCGTGAATTGGAGGTCTTGCAGCTTTTGGCACAGGGTCTCACCAACAAAGCCATCGCCCAACGCCTCGCCATCAGCGACCACACCGTCAAATTCCACGTCAACGCCATCATGACCAAACTCAACGCCCAAAGCCGCACCGAAGCAGTAGTACGCGCCTCCCGTTTTGGCCTGATTTTGCTCTAACGTCCTCCGCCACCTACCCATTTTTCTAGGTATCACTCCCCACAGGGCGGATGTATCATCCCACCGCACTCAGGTATAACTAAATCATCTTAGAGAATGCAATTGGGGAGGAATCCACATGACCGTATTAAATGAATTATCCAATGCGATGGCGGCGGCAGTCGAAAATGTCGGCGCTTCATTGGTGCGTGTCGAAGGCCGCAAACGTATGTCCGCAACCGGTGTGGTCTGGAACAGTGACGGCGTAATCGTCACCGCCAGCCACGTCGTCACCCGCGATGAAGAACTACACATCGGCCTACCCAATGGCGAAACCGTATCCGCCAGTTTGGTCGGGCGTGACCCCACCACCGATGTCGCCGTCCTGCGCTCAAATGCCAAAAATCTGAGTGTGCCAAATTGGGCCAGCGGGGAGGGCCTAAAAGTTGGTCATCTGGTGCTGGCATTAGGTCGCCCCGGCCAAAATGTACTGGCGACACTCGGTGTGGTCAGTTCCATCGCCGAAGAATGGCATACCCCGGCAGGCGGCAAGATTGATTATTACCTGCAAACCGATGTGACCATGTATCCCGGCTTTTCCGGCGGGCCATTGGTCGGTGTCGGCGGTGAAATTTATGGCATCAACAGTTCAACCTTGCTGCGCGGGGTCAGTGTAACCATCCCCACCACGACCATCGCCCCGATTGTGGAGGCCCTCTTGAAACATGGCAAACTGCGTCGCGGCTATCTAGGGGTCGGTTCGCAACCCGTCCGCCTGCCTGCCGCCTTGGAGCAGCAACTTGGGCAAGAAACGGGTCTGCTTTTGGTCGCCGTCGAACCCGACAGCCCTGCCGAAAAAGGTGGCTTAATGTTGGGTGATGTCATTGTCGCGCTCGACGGTCATCCCGTGCGGGTGCCCGATGAACTATTGGCGGGTTTGACGGGTGATAAGGTCGGCAAGGACGCCAAAATCAAATTGGTGCGTGGCGGTCAAATCCATGAAGTGAATGTTACCGTCGGCGAACGCCAGTAGCGTTTATTCTGAAAATGATGGGCAGGTCATCAGATTTGCCCATTTTGCGAAAAAGGGGATAGGGAATAATGGGTATCGCGGAAGCAGAGTTTGAAGCGGTAGGGGAAATTGAAAATGGCGCGTCGGATCGTCTGCGTCAACTCAATGACGAGATTGCCGGAGCGATTGACCGGGCCCATCAAGCCCTCGTGCAAATCACCAACGGCGAACGCAGCATCGGCGCAGGCACCATCTGGCATTCTGAAGGGCTGATATTAACCAATGCCCACGTCGTGCGTGATGAAACCCCCAACGTCACTCTGAACGATGGGCGTAGTTTCCCAGCGCGGGTGTTATATTACAACGCCGAACTCGACCTCGCCGCCCTAAGCATCGAAGCCAGCGGCCTGCCCACCATCGAACCCGGTGATTCCAAACACCTCAAACCCGGTCAATGGGTCATGGCCTTGGGGCATCCTTGGGGGGTACGGAATGCGGTTTCTGGCGGCATCGTGATTGGCATGGGTGCTGAAATGCCCGATATTCCGTTTAGCAGTCGAGAATGGGTTGTCGTCAGCCTGCACATGCGTCCCGGTCATTCCGGTGGCCCTTTGATTGATACCACAGGTCGTCTAATCGGCATCAACACCATGATTAGTGGGCCAGATGTCGGGGTAGCCGTTCCAGTGCATGTGGTCAAAAAATTCCTCAAGGATTCAATGGCCTAGCAATACACTACAGCGGTTCTCATGTTAAGTGACCCAAGCTAGATTCAGCACGGTGGCTTTAAGGCTTGTCCGGTAATTCGGGAAAAGGCATGGGCACCGGGGTTTGAAAGCGAAATTACCCTGCTTTGGGTAGAGACGCAACATGTTGCGTCCCTACGTCGGCCCCTTGTTCAGGCTGTTTCATAAACACTGGGCTGGTTGATTTACCGGACAAGTCTTTTAGCCCCGTGTTCTTTTTTGGTCGGATTTCGATAGACGAGAAGAACGCGACTTTACCAATGGGTAGGTCGCGTTTTAATTTTTTTCAACGTTGAGTGGTAAAATTGAACTACCCTATGGCAGCTAACGTATTCACTTATGTAAAGTACCCTATAGAGATAGGTAGAGCAACAATCATATGACGACACAACACGGTTTTGAACTCGTCAAAGATACGTTTATCCCCGAACTGAACAGCCAAGCGCGGCTCTATCGGCATATCCAGACCGGCGCGGAACTGCTTTCGATGGAAAATGACGACGAGAATAAATGTTTTGGCATTACCTTCCGTACCCTGCCGGAAGATTCAACCGGTATCGCCCATATTCTGGAACATTCCGTCTTAGATGGGTCGCGCAAATATCGTGTCAAAAGCCCGTTTGTTGAACTCATCAAGGGTTCACTGCAAACCTTTGTCAACGCCATGACCTATCCCGACAAAACGGTCTACCCCTGCGCCAGCCAAAACCTGCGCGATTTCTACAATCTGGTAGATGTCTATATGGACACGGTGTTTTATCCCAGTTTTGGCCCAATGACCTTGCAACAAGAGGGCTGGCATTTTGAACTGGAGAACCCCGACGACCCATTGACCTATAAAGGCGTGGTGTTTAATGAAATGAAAGGGGCCTATTCCGACGCTGATGACCTGCTGCGCCAGCGTATTCAGGCCGCCATGTTCCCCGACAACCTCTATCGCCTCGATTCCGGGGGCGACCCGGCGGTCATGCCGACCTTGACCTTTGAGCAGTTCAAAAAATTCTATGACACCCACTATCACCCCTCCAATTCGATGATTTTCTTCTATGGGGATGATGACCCCGCCGAACGCCTGCGTTTTACCAACGACTATCTGAAAGATTTTCAGCGATTGGAAATTGACTCCACCATTCCATTCCAAGCCGCTTTTGATGCTCCCCGCCGCCAAGTTTTTCCCTATGACGCGGGTGAAGAAGCCAACAGCATGGTGACGGTCAATTGGATGCTGCCCGAATCAGCCAACTCCGAAATCAATATGGCAATGCAGGCGCTGACCCATATTTTGATCGGCACACCCGCCGCCCCTCTGCGTAAAATCCTGATCGAATCCGGCCTCGGCGAAGATTTGGCAGGCAGTGGTCTGGTCAATGAACTGCGCCAGATGTATTTTTCGACAGGTCTAAAGGGTGTCACGCCCGAAAATGTGGATCAGATCGAGGCCCTCATTAGCGAAACCCTAGAATCGCTTGCCAAAGACGGCATTGACCCCGATACCGTCGAAGCATCGCTGAACACGATTGAATTTCAACTGCGCGAACTGAATACGGGCAGTTTCCCGCGCGGCCTTGCCCTGCTGATCGCCTCCCTGACCTCATGGGTCTATCATGGCGACCCGCTTGGCCCACTCGCCTATGAAGGCCCGTTGAACGCCATCAAAAATAATTTCGCCAGCAACCCGCGCTATTTTGAAGGGTTGATTGAGCAATATCTGCTGAAAAACAGCCACCGCGCCACCATCATCCTCGAACACGACCCCGGCTATCGCCAGCGTTTGGATGATGATGAGGTCGCCCGATTGGCAGAAATTAAGGCTGGGTTGAATGAGGCCGATCTCAAAGCCATTATCGAAAACACCCGCCAATTGAAACTGGCCCAAGAAACAGCCGATACTCCCGAAGCCCTTGCCACCATCCCGGTCCTCAAATTAAGCGACATTGACCGCCAAAACAAAATCGTGCCGTTAGAAATTTTGGACGAGCAGGGCAGCAAAATTTTCTATCACGATATTTTCACCAACGGCATCACCTATCTCGATGTCGGTTTCAATCTCTACGCGCTACCTCAAGACTACCTACCCTATGTAAACTTATTCGGGCGTGCCTTGTTTGAAATGGGAACGGCCACCGAAGATTTTGTCAAACTATCGCAGCGTATCGGTCGCAAAACAGGCGGCATTGATACCTCAACCTATACCTCTGTCGTGCAGGAAACCAATCGTTCAACGGCGTGGTTATTCCTACGTGGCAAATCCACCGTCGCCCAAACCGATGACCTCTTGGCGATTCTGAGCGATGTCCTGCAAACCGTCAAACTCGACAACCCCGAACGCTTCTTGCAGATGGTCTTGGAAGAAAAAGCAGGTCAGGAAGCACAGGTCGTCCCAGCCGGGCATATCGTCGTCAACACCCGCCTGCGTGCCCATTTTAATGAAGCAGCTTGGGCCACTGAGCAAATGAGTGGTGTCAACTATCTATTTTTCCTGCGCGACCTTGCGGAGAAGATCGAAAAAGATTGGCCGTCCGTCCTAAAAACCCTCGAAGCCATCCGCCGCCTGTTGGTCAATCGTGACGCCGTCATCTGCAATGTGACCCTCGACGGCGCGAACTGGGCCAAAATCCGACCCAGCCTTAATCACTTCCTCAGTGGGTTGCCAGCCGTGCAGATCAAAGCCCAACAGTGGTCACGCCCCCAAGGTGGTTATCACGAAGGACTGACCATTCCGGCACAGGTCAATTATGTCGGTAAGGGCGCGAATCTATTTGACCTCGGCTATAAACTGCATAGCTCGGTGGACGTGATTAATCGTTTCCTCGGCACAACATGGCTGTGGGACAAAATCCGCGTACAGGGTGGGGCCTATGGCGGATTCAGTGTATTCGATTTCCGCTCCGGCGTGTTTACCTACATCTCCTACCGCGACCCCAATCTGCTTGGCTCACTGGAAAACTATGACGCCACCGCCAACTTCCTGCGCGAACTCGATTTGCCACAGGAGGAAGTCACCAAAGCGATTATTGGTATTATCGGCGCGATGGATACCTATCAACTCCCCGACGCCAAAGGCTACAACGCCATGCTGCGTTATCTCGCAGGGGACAGCGATGAAAAACGCCAAATCCGCCGCGAACAGGTGCTGTCCACCACCGTCGCCGACTTCAAAGCCTTCGCCAACGTGTTAGACAAAGTCGCCGAGGCGGGTGAGGTGGTCGTCTTAGGATCGCAGGAATCTATCGAACAGGCCAACGAATCCCACGATGGCTTCCTGAAGGTCACACGGGTGCTGTAACCAGCGGTTCTCTGAACTAGATTCAGCACGGCGGCTTTAGCCCCGTGTTCCAAGCAAAAACGGGTAAATGGCCCATACAAGGTCATTTACCCGCCGTTCCAAGCCTCATTCGATGAGGCTTTTTTCATCTATAGCCGGAGGGTTTGACCTGGCTGGCTGGCGTTATAGTTGCCTTACAACCCCACCGCGTCCGGCAGCGATTCTTCAACCGCCCCTTCTTCAATCCCCACAACTTTTTCGTCGCTGGTCTTGAAGATGTCGTATTTGACTTCCAAATCCTTGCGGAACTGGCGCGTATACAAATTGTAGTAATGACCGCGCTGGTGGATGAGTTCCGCGTGCGACCCCATCTCGATAATCTTGCCGCCTTCAATCACCAGAATCCGATCGGCCTGCTTGATGGTCGAAAGCCGATGCGCGATCACAAAGCTCGTCCGGTCAGACATCAATTCTTCCATGCCTTTTTGGATAAGGTGTTCGGTCAGTGTATCGACTGAACTGGTCGCCTCGTCCATGATGAAAATGTCGGGTTGGGCCAATACCGCCCGCGCCAAACTAATCAACTGTTTCTGACCGACCGAAAGCAGATTCCCGCCTTCACCCACTTCTTCCTCATAGCCCTTTTCCAGTGCGACGATAAATTCATGCGCCCCGGCGAGTTTGGCGGCATCTTCGATTTCGGCGTCCGTCGCCCCCAAGCGTCCATAGCGGATGTTTTCGCGGATATTGCCGGAGAACAGATGCGGCGTTTGCAGCACAATTCCCAAGCGCGAATGGATACTATGCAGGGTGAAATCGCGGTAGTCTTGCCCATTGATGCGAATCTGCCCCGCCTTCGGTTCATAGAAGCGGCACAGCAGGTTCAGAATGGTGGATTTGCCACCACCTGTTTCACCAACCAGCGCAATCGTCTCCCCGCCCTTAATTTTGAGCGAGAAGTTGTTCAGTACAGGTTTGTCTGCTTCATAGTAGAACGTCACATCATCAAACTCGATGTCGCCGCGCAGTGTACCGGGATCAATCGCGCCTTCCTTGTCGGTCACATCGGGGGCGGCATCAATCAATGAGAAGATACGTTCACCCGACGCGATAGCCCGTTGCAATTCGGCATAGACACGTGCCATTTCCTGAATCGGCCACATCATAAACGTGATATAAGCGACAAAGGCTTGGATACCACCGATGGTCATGCCACCCGTTTTGGCTTCCAATCCACCGATATAGACCACACACCCGACGGCAACGGCGCTAATCACCTGTACAGCCGGCAGGAACAACGCCGAAAACCATGCAGCGCGATAGCTGGCGTTATACATGCCATCCGTCAGCACTTCAAATTCTTTCAGGTTGGCTTCTTCACGGCGGTTGGATTTCGTCACCCGCACGCCTGTGATGCCTTCGTTATACGACCCCGTGATTTCGGAGTTAAATTTACGTACCTGTCGAAATTCGACCAAAATGCGCTTCTTAAACCATACCGAGGTTCGCATCAACACCGGAATCATAATCAACACCACAATCGCTAGTTTCCAGTTAATCAATAACATGAAAACCGACGCCGTAATGGTATTGACGATACCCCATGTGGTGTCCAGCAAACCCCATGTCACCAACTGAGCCACACGTTCCGAGTCGGAGGTGACCCGCGACATAATCCAACCCACTGGGGTGCGGTCAAAGTAGGAAAAGGACAATTGTTGCAGGTGGTCAAACATCTTTCTCCGCAGGTCATATTGCACCAGATGGCCCAAAATCCCCGCCAGATAGATGAACCCAAACACTCCCAACGAAAGCACCAACATAATCCCCATATAAAGCAGCCCGATTTGCACAAGGGCGTCTTTATCGCCGGGGACAATGCCTTCGTCAATAATGCGCTTACCCAGATAGGTCAAAAACGAGTCAAACATAGCAACACTGCTAATCATGACCAGAAAACCCGTGACCCACTTCCAATGCGGCTTGACCTGCTGCAAAATACGAATCAGCGTCTTGCCGTTAAACTGGGTATTAAACTCTTCTTCCTCGAAGCGGTAGTTATCAGACACTAGCTATTTCCTTTTCGAGTTCAGTTTCGATACGTGCCTGCATGTCATAAATCTGACGATAGATGCCGTCCTGTTCGACCAATTCATCGTGAATACCACGCTGGACAATACGGCCTTTATCCAGCACGAGAATAAGATCGGCGTTCATGACACTCTGGATGCGGTGTGCGATGATAAATGTGGTGCGTGCCTCCATCAAATTTTGCAGAGCCTCTCGAATTTCGCCTTCGGTTTCCGTATCCACCGACGACGTGGCATCATCCAATAACAGAATACGTGGGTTTTTCAACAACGTGCGGGCAATGGCGACTCGTTGTTTTTGACCACCCGACAGCGTAACCCCGCGTTCCCCAACCAGCGTCTGATAGCCTTTGGGGAAGGTCAAAATTACCTCATGGATGGCGGCGGCACGGGCAGCGGCTTCGACCTGTTCATCCGATACCTCATGCGACACCCCATAGGTAATGTTTTCGCGGATGGTGCGCGAGAACAAAAAGGGCTGCTGTTCCACAATCCCAATCTGGTCACGCAGAAATTCTTTCGAATACTCTTTTAGCTCAACCCCGTCCAGCGTAATACTACCGCTAGTGTAGTCATAGAAACGCGGCAGCAAATTCACCACTGTTGTTTTGCCCGAACCCGTTGGCCCCATCAACGCCACCGATTGGCCCGGTTTGACCGCAAAGCTGATGTTCCGCAACACGGGCGTGTCTGTTTCATATTCAAAACTGACATCGTTAAAGACGATTTCGCCTTTGACCTCGCCATGTGGGGCTTTGTTAATGCCTGTCAGCAATTCGCGGTCAGCCTTAATCATCTCCATCACACGTCCATACGACACCAAGCCGATGGACATCTGGGTAATCAACCGCCCCAAATTGCGGATGGGCCAAATCAACCAGACCACCATACCCGCATAGGCCAGATACGTGCCTAATGAGATTTCCCCGTCAATAGCTAGGGTTGCCGCATAGATAAACCCACCCAACATCTGCAAACTGCAAATAATGTCGGTCGTGGGCCAGAAATAAGCATGGTTGATGGTCAGCTTGCGTCCCCGTGTATATTTTTCCCGGTTCTCTTTCTCAAACTTATCCATCTCCCACCGCTGCCGTGCAAAGGCTTTGACCACACGCACCCCGGTCAGGTTTTCTTGCAGGATGGTGGACAGCACCGACTCTTGCTCTTGAAACTTCTCATAGCTTTTTTCGATGCGGCGGAAAAAGAATATCGAGACAATCAGAATGGGCGGGATGACGACCACCGAGGCCAGCCCCAGTTTCCAATTGAGGAGCAAGATGGCGGTAAAATTGACCACAAACAGCAGCACGATACGGCCTGCACCAATGGCTTGGTCGGCAAGGAACAAGCGCACCGCGTCCACATCCGAGGTTGAACGCTGCAACAGGTCACCTGTCTGGTGTTTATCGTGATACGAAAACGACAACCGCTGCACATGGTCAAACAAGAAATTACGCAGACGCCGTGTCACACCCTCGGCAGTACGGGCGGCCCATTTACCACTTACGAAGGTGAAAGCCCCTTCGCAAAAGGCCAAGGCCACAAATCCTATTGCGACAAGGCCAATGAAGTCAAACTGTCGTTCGCCCAGTACCTCGTCAATAAAATAGGCCAACAGCAAAAACGTCAGGGTCTTAAAAATGGCGGCAAACCCCAATGCTAAGGTCGCACCGAGATACAGCAGGCGGAAGCCGGTCATCATACGCCACAAAGCCTTGAGGCGATTGTCCGACACAGTGGTTCTAAAATCAAATGACGATGGTCTAGGTAGGGCAGTTGTAGCCATAGGGCGTGAACACTTTCTGTGCAGACTGATACAACACCCCGCAGTGGGGGAGATTGTCTCTATTATACTCTAAAAAATTTCAAAGGATAGTCCGCTTTGCAACAACAACAGTTTTTTCTATTTTTTAAAGGGCCAGAAAGGTTCAAATTGGCACATTCGCAATTTAGTATCCCGCACACAAGCGATTACCACAAAAAGGCTCTATAATGTGAAAGGGCACGCTATTGATATAGAACAGATATTTCTAATAATTGTACAATTGAGCAATGGATAAGGCAACATGGCAAACGAAACCTGTTTTGCAATCATCCGCCCTGCCGATACAACCGCCACCAGTTTTAATGTTCGCAACGGCCCCGGCACTGGCTACGCAGTTTTATTTTCTGCCCCCGTCAATCAAACAATTCTCACGATCCTCGAAGTCAAAAAGGATGAAGGGGGTACGACCACCAATGGCAAAGTCCATCAGTGGTTTAATTTGCGCTTCCCCGATAATCGCACGGGGTGGGTGCGTGACGACGGCGTAGCGATTTATGGCGATTGTGCCGCCTATGGGTATGGCCTCGTCGCGTTTAGTGCCTTCGCCCTGACGCGCAGTGAATCCAGCCAACCCACCGACCCAAACCCTACGCCGCCCCCGACTGACATAAAACGGATTCAAAAAGCGGCCTATGCCATTACGGGGGCATTCGAAGGTAGTGGTTATGCCGCCTTCAACAATTACGATGCCGGGATTGTCAGCTATGGCCTGTTCCAATTTACGCTGGCCTCTAGCAGTCTCGAAACCGTGTTACGCCGCTATTGGTCACTCTCCAATGGGCGGGTTGCCGATTCGCTGAAAGCCTATGAACAGGCCGTCGTCCGCAAAGATCAAGCCCTCCGCAGCGACGAGCGATTTAAAAACCTGCTGATTAAGGCCGCCGAAGAAAAAGAGATGCGTGAAGCCCAAAACGCCGTCGCCACCGAAAAATATTGGGATGCGGTCTATGTGGGCTATGTCCAACCGCGTGAATTAAAACTGCCCCTCACATTGGCCCTGTTGTTTGATATGGGCATCAACTTCGGCCCCAATCATTCTTTTGTGCGCCTTGCCGAGCAGCAATTGGGAGTGCCATCCCGTTCCAAGCCCGGTCAAAATGGCATTACCGAGGAGCAGTTGACCAAACGGGTCGCCGAACTCCGCTGCGATTCGCATTATAAGCAGGCCGCCGCCCAAAACTTACCCGGTCTGCGGGTGCGTGGGGATTTTTGGTTGAGCCTTTGCACACGCGGGGATTGGAATTTGCAAGGTGATAACAACGGCAACGTCAATGTGAATGGGCGAATTGTGCAGGTGCGAAATCCGTGATGCGTCCAAATAAAACGCTTGTAAGCATCATTATTGCTCTGTCCGCTATTTTTTGCTGGATACCCAACCAAACTGCAACCAGCCAAACCGATGAAATGTATCATCCGGTGCAACTAAGTTTGGGCAGAATTTATGGTGTTGACTGGCAGCCTAACGGCAACGCAATAGCTATTGCGGGCAGTCAGGGAGTTCGGCTTTATACCGATGAGTTTGAATTTCTCAAACAACTTAGCTCAACGGAGACGCAGCTAGTCTCTTGGAGTCCAGATGGCACAGAAATCGCCAGTGTAAGTCAGGGGCAATTGACTTTATGGGATGTAGCTTCTGGGAACTCTATTTTTACATTAAATGGTGTGGGTTGCCCTATGAGTTTTAGCCCAGATGGCAATTTGTTGGCGGTGGGAATTGAAAATGGTGAAATAAAGATAGTGAATTCCCTGACAGGGGCTGTCATTACTACTTATCTAGGCCAAAGCGTGCCTAACAATGAAAATTCGACCTTTTGGACTCAACCTGAAACTATTGGATGGAGTGCAGATGGTTCTAGCGTCATAAGTGTTGGAGGCAAACCTCAAGAAATTCACGTTTGGGATTCACAGGCGGGGCAATTTGCTGAAGAAGTTGCGCTTGAAGGTTTTCAACATGATCAATCTTGTGCTAAAGGGATGGCTTGGAGCCCTGATAGGCAAAAGGTCTTTAATCTTCTCAGTAATCCAGACACAGGCTCTGCTGCAATATGGAATATCGAGTCTGGCGCGGTTATTGCTGTGACACAAGAACTTTTAACCCTGCCTGAATTTCTTCGAACGGCATGGAGTCCCGATGGGACAAAAATTGCCTTGATAGATTCTGACTTAAATCTAACCCTTTGGGATGCAACGACGTTAAATGTTATATCTACTCGTGAGTTGTCGCCTCACTCTATCTACGCACCCTATATCACTACGGGAAGCAGGGAAACAGAGTTCAACATTGATTGGAGTTTCGACAATACAAGAATTTTAGTCAGCTCAATTGGAGGAGCGTCAATTCTTAATGCCGAGACGGGTGCAGAAATTGAAAGCCTTCAAGGATACACAGGATGGACAAACGCTATTGCTTGGAGTCCTGACAGCCAATATATTGCTACAGCCCATGGAAGCAAGGAAGGTTATGGCGATGATCGCATACGAATTTGGGATGCGAACAGTAATGAGAATATTATTACTTGTAAAGGACATATAGGCAGTGTTAATGATATTGCTTGGAATTCAAATGGTTCTCAATTAGCAAGCGTGGCTGGTAATGGAAATCGCGCGGATGGCACATTAAGAATTTGGAATGTGACAACTTGTCAAATGTTAGATGCGCTTTGGTCAGGTACTCTCTCGGTTAATGCTGTTGATTGGAAACCCGATGGGTCTCAAGTTTTGTTAAAAGGGGCTGGAATCGTTATCCTTAGCCCTAATCTTGCTGAGTTAGAGACTATTCCAGTTTACGCAACTACGGCTCAATGGAGCCTTAATGGAGAAAAACTCGCAGTTGCCACTATCAAAGATGTGGCGTTGAGAATTTATGATGCTCAAGACTTCACTTTGGCTTCTACTTTAACTGGCTATTCGCATCCAATAATGAACATAGCATGGAATTCGGATGGGAATAAAGTAGCCACAATCAGCTACAACGACAACGACATTTCAATCACTGACTTTTCCTCTGGAAACCGCACCACACTTACAGGCCACAACGCCCCTGTTACAGCCATTAGTTGGAATGCCCAAAATAACCTATTGGCGAGTGCCGCCTCCGACAACACCATCCGTATTTGGGACATGGCAACCGGAACCGAGATTGCGGTTTTTGAAAATCAGGTAGGCATCACCGATTTAGCATGGAGTCCGGATGGCACAATGCTGGCAAGTTGCAGCGAAACTGGTGACGTCATCATCTGGAGATAATTAGGCCTCAAATTTTGCATCGAAAGGAATGTTTCTTACTTGCGTGATCAATTTCTCCTCGACCCCACCGTGACCTTTCTCAATCATGGCTCGTTTGGGGCGTGTCCAAAACCCGTTTTTGAAACCTATCAGCGTTGGCAATTGGAACTCGAACGCCAGCCTGTCGAATTTTTGGGACGGCGCTTCGATGATTTGATGGATCAGGCTCGCGCCCGTCTCGCCGATTATCTCTATGCCCCCGCCGACAGCCTGATTTTTGTCCCCAATGCCACCGCCGGGGTCAACACCGTCGCCCGTTCGCTGAATTTGCAACCGGGGGACGAAATTTTGACCACCGATCACGAATACGGGGCGTGTGACCTGACATGGCAATTTGTGTGTCGCCAAACTGGCGCGGTCTATGTACGCCATCCCATTCCGCTGCCCGTCACCACCCACGCCGATTTTGTCGAATCCTTTTGGAGCGCCGTCACCCCGCGCACCCGTGTCATCTTTATCAGCCATATCACCTCCCCAACGGCCCTGATTTTCCCGGTAGCCGAAATCTGCCGCCGTGCCCGTGAAGCGGGTATCCTGACGATTGTGGATGGTGCTCATGCCCCCGGTCAAATTCCGCTGGATTTAGCGGCCATCGGTGCGGATGCCTACACCGGCAATTGTCACAAATGGCTGTGTGCGCCCAAAGGTGCGGCCTTTTTAGTCGTCCGTCCCGACCTGCACAACCAGATCAACCCCATGATTGTCAGTTGGGGCGACATGAACGAAACCCTGACCTTCGTCAATCGCAATCAGTGGCAGGGCACCCGCGAACCCTCGGCGTTTTTATCCGTGCCCTCCGCCATTGATTTTCAGCACGAACATCATTGGGATGACGTGCGCCTGCGCTGTCACCAAATGGCAAGTGATATGCGCGGACGCCTAGCCGAATTATTCGACCTCCCCCCCATCTGCCCCGATTCCCCGGATTGGTTCGCCCAATTGATTGCCGCGCCGCTGCCCGCCTGCGATCCTGCCGCCCTCAAAACCCGCCTCTACGATGAATTCCGCGTGGAAGTACCAATCGTGACATGGCAGGGCCAGCATTTTGTCCGTGTATCATTTCAGGGCTACAACACCCCCGCCGACGCCGATGCCCTTGTCCATGCCCTGCAAAAAATCCTATGCTGACGACCGAACCCTTTGAACGTCTCGTCCAGAAAATGGATTCCCGCTATCGCCTGTTACGTGTCTGGGAATTAACGGGTGGGGTTTCCGCGCAAATCACCGCGCTTGAAATTGCCCACCCCGCTGGTCAGACGCAAAAAATGATCGTCCGGCGGCATGGCGATACTGACCGCCAGCGCAACCCCCACATCGCAGCCGATGAATTTAAGCTATTGCACCACTTAAAATCGGCGGGGTTAGCCGTGCCGACGCCCTATTTTCTGGATACTTCCTGCACGATTTTCCCCACCCCCTATCTCGCAATCGAATATATAGACGGGTCAACCGATTTCGCGCCCCAATACTTACCCGACTACCTGCGCCAAGTTGCGGCCTATCTCGCCCAAATTCACCGCCTAGCTGTCACTCCTTTCGATTTCCTGCCCCACCAAGCTGTCCTCTATGCCCACAAATTCAATCAGCGCCCCGCCCAACTCGATGACTCCATCGGTGAGGGTCGGATTCGGGACATTTTGGAATCTGTTTGGCCCTTGACTCAGCACAACCCATCCACCCTGCTGCATGGCGATTTTTGGCCCGGCAATCTTTTGTGGAAGGGGGGTCAATTGGTAGCGATTATAGATTGGGAGGATGCCCAAATCGGCGACCCCTTAGCCGATGTCGCCAACAGTCGTCTCGAAATTCTGTGGTCGTTCGGGATAGAGGCTATGCAGGAATTTACGCGAGTGTACCAATCCCTCACCGCATGGGATTATCGCAATCTGCCCTATTGGGATTTATGCGCCGCGCTCCGACCCGCCTTTAAAATTTCCGCATGGGCCGCCGATGAGACTACCGAAAAACGGATGCGCGAACGGCTTGCATGGTTTGTCGCCCAAGCCCGCTAGATAACCATTATCTTGGCGGCGGCGGCGGTGTTGGCACGGTTGGAATGCTTTCCGCACATCCCTCCCTCGCTTCAACGTCGGCTTGAAACACCCATAACCCACGCGCATTGAGATTAGGAATGGCATTTTCACCCAGCAGCCACCATGCCTGACCCTCACCATCCGTCGCCTGCCCTCGTACCGGATAATCCTGACCAACGGCAAGAACGGCGATGGGTGGCATATCCCGCTGCAAATTCTGCCGCACAACCACGCCCTCATGTTGTGTGGAAATCGTGCAAATGCTCAGTGCGCTAGCCGTAGAGGTGTGTGTCTGCGTGGAGGTAGAAGTGGACGTTCGGGTAGGTCGCAGAGTTGTCGTGGCGGTCGAGGTCGCCGAAGGGGTCAGGGTGCTGCTGGCCGTAAATGTGGCCGTTGCCGAAAGCGCCATTATTGTCTGCGCGACCTGTGCCGTTTCCTGTGCAATAGCCGCGATTTCAGCATTAATGGTCGCTTCTTTATCAAGCGTCGCTTGGGCCAACTGCGTTTCGGTTTGCTGCCCCTCAAGGCGGGCGTGTGCAATCTCGCGTGCAGTCAGCGTCTGGGTTGGGGATGGCGTAATACTCGGCGTCTCGGTTGCACTTGGCCGCGCTGAAATATTCGATTCGGATTGGCCTTTATCCCGATCATTTTGCAGTGATAGGAACCAAATCAGTGCCACAAAAATCACCAGCATCGCCGCGACCCCGGCCCATGTAAGTTGCGCCGCACGATGATGCGAAATGCGGGTGACTTCAGCCACCGGAACATCCATCGGAGCAGTCGCCAGCGGGCTAGCCGTTCGGGGTGGGGTGAAGCTCACAATCGGCATAGATGGCCGTGACGAAATATCAATCACAAAAAAGCCGGATGCCTCAACTGGCGGCAGACCTTGACTCGCCTCCTCCAGCTTACGGGCAAATTCTGAAACCGATGGATAGCGATCAGCCGGGTCTTTCTCCAACACCTTTGCCAGCACATCGTGTACCGAGGCAGGTAAATCGGCGCGAAGGCTGTGGGCAGGCGGCGGCACGCTATACAAATGGTCATGCATCAATTGAAACGGCGTATCCCCCTTAAACGGTGTTTGTCCGGTTAATAGAGCATAGACAATGACCCCCAACGCATATTGGTCGGCGGCTGGCCCAACTTTGGCGCTCTGCCATTGTTCTGGGGCCATATACATCGGCGTTCCAAGCAGCGTATTTTGGGTGGTGAGGCCAACACTCGCCTCACTCAATCGGGCCAAGCCAAAATCAACCAGAAACGACATGCCCGTTTCGCCAAACATCACATTATTAGGTTTGATGTCGCGGTGAATGACATTGCGTTGGTGGGCATAATCGAGCGCATCAGCCAATTCGCGGGTAATTTGTGCTACTTCGGTAAGGGTGGGAAATGCGCCATTGTGTTCGACCCGATACGCCATGCGATCCGCCAATGAGCCCCCCGTCAGCAGGCGCATCACAACATAGCTCATGCCATTTTGCGTGCCATAGTCATAGATGGGAACGATATGAGGGTGTTCTAGGCTGGCTGAGGTTTGTGCTTCGCGGACAAAACGTTCAAGGGCACCCGGTTGAGAAATAATCTGTGGCAGCAGCACTTTGATAGCAACTTCGCGCTTCAGGGCTGCATGATACCCCCGGTAGACCGTACCCATGCCGCCTTCACCAAGGAGCGACCTGAGTTCATACTGACCCAATGTCTGGCCCGCCAGATGTTGCATTATATTGACTCCTGCTTCGGTGCAGTGCTACGATGATTATTTCGGAATTATAATGCTTCTAGGGTCACATGCAAGCGCGTGCGGAATGGGCTTTAGCGGGTAGGTTAGATAAATGCAGTCTCGACGGCATCCATCACCGCCAACATATCTACCGGATGCCCCAAAATTTCCGCCATACTGGTCACGGGTTTATCGGAGATACCACAGGGGATAATGCCACGAAAATAACCGAGGTCGGTGTTCACATTCAGGGCAAAACCATGCTGGGTAATGCGCTGTGCCGTGACCTTTACCCCAATCGCCGCGACTTTGCTGAGGATGCCTCCCATATTTACCCACACCCCCGTATACCCGGCCAATGGTTCGCCCAAAATGCCAAATCCAGCCAACACCTCAATCAACAGGGTTTCCAATTGGCGTACATACGCCACCACATCCAGCGACCGTTTTTGATCGCTGACCGCAAGCTGCCTAATCGGATAACCGACCAACTGGCCCGGCCCATGATAGGTAATATCGCCGCCTCGATCAACCTGATAGACACTGACCCCGCGACGGAGGCGCTCGGCCTCATCCATCAGCAAATGTTCAAGTTTGCCAGATGAGCCGAGGGTATAGGTATGGGGATGTTCAAGCAGCAGCAAAGTATCAGGACGAAGATAATTCGCCCGTTCTTCTGCCATAGATCTCTGTAAGGCCCATGCGTCGGTGTATGCGATATTGCCGAGCCGAAGAACTTCACAACCGGTCATCAGGCTATTTATAGAATAGCTTCATAACCAACGAACCCAACCGCAGTTCGTCCCCGTCCCGCACCACCAGAAAGTCATTTTCAAGAACACGTTGCCCATTGAGAAACGTGTGATTGGTGCTGCCGAGATCGGTCAGATAGAGGCGCGACCCTTCACGGGTAAGACTGGCATGACGACGCGAGACGCCTTTGTTCTCGGCGTCATACAAATCCAGATTGAGGAGCGCGAATTCTGTTGCTTCGCCGCCGGAGCGCCCAAACACAATTTTGTCGTCTACGCGGATTGCCAGCGGGTCATCAACGCTGGGAAGGTGAATAATAACGATATGTTCATCGCCCAGTTTTTCGCTACCAGACGACAAATCATCTGTGCCAAGCTGCTTGGTTCCCACAGAAATGACGCCTAGCGCCACTCCACACCGATCACAAAAAGTCTTTTCGTCTTGGTTCTGATACCCACAATTGGTACAGATATTCATAGGTGTCCCCCACTCAACGAGAGTCTATGCGAGATTTCGCTATTTTAACTTACCAAAGCTCACAATCAAAGATTAATACACGCGACCTGACCAAAAGTTCTGCCCATTCATATCTGGTGCAGGCGGTTTGCCCTGATACGTTTCCAAAAATGCCAATACCCTAGACCATGCATCTTCCGAGGCGTCTGGCACGTACATCGGGGTCATATCATTAAAAAATCCATGCGGCGCACCCGGATAAGTAAGCACCTGATGGGGTTTATCGTCAGCCGCTAGTTCGGCTCGTAATTGTGCTTCGGTACGATGGACAATTTCATCGTCAGCCCCGTTAATGACCATAACCGGACAGCTAAGCTGCGACAACTGACCAAAGAAGTTGGTGGGGTCGCCATAAAACGCCACTGCCGCCATAATGTCACGCCGTTGCATCGCCACCTGCAATGCCAGTTCAGCGCCCAAATCCCAGCCAACCACTGCCATTTTCCGGTTACATTTGCGGTGCGTTTCCAATGCCTGTAGCGCCGCTGTCACTTTGGGCAGGGCCAAATCTTTAAAGTAGATTTCTAATGCATCAGCTTCTAATTGGGAATTGGCCCGTTGGCCTTCAAATAAATCGGGGGCAATCACATAATAACCAATTTCGGCAAAGCGGTGAACCCGCGCCCGCAGTTGTGCGCCCATCCCCCAATCGTCGTGCAGCAAAACGATACCGGGAAACGGGCCGCCATACTGGGGATGTGCCCAAAATGCTGGCACGTGGTTGGTCTCGTTGACCACCACCCAAACATGCCCACTGGTGATGCTATGTTGAAGATGTTTGGTTTCCGCCATGAGCGATTCAACTCCATAACCAATCTTTTCCTAGATTGTGCAGGATTATCGCCAATGGCGCAAGCAAGTTAAATTAGAGAATCGGAACAATCGAAAGGCGTTTGGTAGCCTGTCGCTTTTCAAACGAGGTCACGCTGTCAAATCCTGCCATCAACGCGGCTTCAAGTGCGATATTTGTCCCCGCGCCAATATCGCTAGGCCGATGGGCATCGCTGCCAATGGTCAAAATCTCGCCGCCCATTTCCCGATACCACGTCAGAGCCTCGACTGTCGGGTGCAGTTGGTTGACATCATGGCGCAGACCCGCCGTATTAATTTCGATGCCAATGCCGTTTTCGATACACGCCTGCCATACTTCACGCACTTCGGTTTCAAATTCGCGCAGGTCAAAACGCCCATACACTTTATAGGCGCGGCGCTTGGGGAAATCCAAATGGGCCAGCAGATCAAACCCGCCTTTTTTGACCATCTCGGTCATTTCACCAAAATAGCGTTTCATGGCCTCTTGGATGGGGTATTTCTGGAAAAATGTCGCGTCCGACATGCTAAGCCCTTCGGCAAAATGCAGGCTACCCAGCACCACATCATAAGGATATTTTTCCAAAACCGGGCGCACAATCGCAGCCGAGAGATGCGGCTCACCAACTTCAACCCCGGCGCGAATCGTGATACCCTCCGACTCAAATTCAGCCCGGTTTGCCTTCAACGTCTCAAAATAGGCTTGGGCATCATATTTAGGCCGCCGCATATTCTCGTCAAACTGGTCAAAGTGGTCGGTAAAGGCAATTTCTTGCAGGCCAATATCCATCGCCGCCCGTATCATCTCGGCCATTGGGATGCGGCAGTCCCAGCTATGACTGGTGTGGTTATGGTAATCAATCGGTGAATAGATCATGATGTTTGAGCTTTGCCTTATTACTTTAATACTGTTGAACAATTACAACACATTCATCATCTGAAAAACGGCCTTGTGGTCGAAACAGGTAGAAGCTGGTGTCGTCATGAAATCCGCCTACCTCTGCCGAAATATCTATTTGACCCACAAAGATCATAGGTTTTCCATTATGAAAAGGCCATACCTCATTTTGTATCCAACGGGGACGTTTTCCGTAGGCGATAAAGGTTTTAGCCATTTCTTTATCCAAATACGCTGTGAGGCTCTCTTTATCAAGTGTTCCTTTGTATTCCGCCAGCAGATTGCGAAAAAAATCTTCTATACCGCCGTTCCACTCAGGATCAGGATAACCCGGATCAACTTGATGGCGACCACATACCTCAGCAATCAAGCTAAATGTTTCTGGGTCTTCATACTTGAGCGAAACACTCATGATTCTGCCCCTATCACATTTCCGCATGGCTAACGGCCAATTATGGCTTTCCACCATAACCGATGACACCACTTGACAAGTGCATACCGTTTCATTGTCGACACTAATGGTTATTTAGATGATGATCTTATATACTGACGCGCCAAGCGTACACAATCTGACTATCGCGCAGATCGCTGGCTTCTGGCTCAACCAAGCCCATCGCCGTGTCATCCGCCAAAACCATCAATTCCTCATAGCCCAAGCGTGCCGCCCGATCCCGCACCGATGACACCAAATGGCCTGTTAGCGGCCTTTCCGACCATAAGGCCACGTGCGCCAAACCCCCGTTAAATCGGTCTTGTTCCAGCATCAAAATCCCCTGCTGACCCGTCAAAGTGACGTCAAATCGAGCCACTTCCGGCTCAACCAACTCCGGCACGCTGTTCCAAAAACCGGGCCAAATATGCTCCCATTCGTGGCGGGCATTCTGATAGCGCCCCAATGGCATAGACCAGCCATTGATCCGATTAGGGTTAAAATCAGCCATTTCGGTGGCTTTGTAGAATACCCGACCTTCTTTGGCAGGCATCATGGCGGTGCGGCGCGTAATAAGCGGGGCAAAACCCTGTTGGCGATAGAATTCCGGGGCATCCGGCGCGGAAACCAGCACCTGCTGATATTTCATCACCTGCGCCATCTGCTTGATATAGTCGAGCAGAGCGACGGCGAGGACTTCGAATTGGGCATCCGCATGAATCCGCAGCGAGGTAATCTGCAAATGCCGATTATAAGGGGCTGACTCATTGCCAATCGCAACTTCGGCCTCCCCCAACACAATGCCATCCGCCTGCACGACCAATGGCATTTCATCGCCATATCGCAGCAAATGCGCCAACCACACCGCGCAGGTCTCAACCGACATCCATGCGCCACCGTGCAAATAGCGTTCAAAAATGCTCAGGGCATCATAAGGAACAGGGGTGCGCGTCCCATCCGGGTTACGCCGTGTAAAAACGCCCCCCTCGATTGTTGAGCAATAAATATCCGTAATCGCATGTGCATCAGCAAGCGTCGCCTGCCGGACAACGATTTCAGTCACAGCTAAACCCCTAATCGCTGGTCACGAGTGAATAATCGCTTCATTATACCAAGAGTCATCTCATTGTTGGGCGGCCAAAGTTGCCGTTGGTGGAATACTGCCAACAGGTGCGTTGCTAGGTGTGGTCACATCGGACGACGACCCCGGCTTGACCCCACTCCCCGTTGAGCCAGTAGTCTCAATAACGGCGGGAGTCGTCGCCACAACATTGGTGGTCACATTCGTATTGGTGGTCGGTGGCACAGCGCTGACCCCACTGGCAGTATCGGCGCAGCGGAAGCCAACCCATGTGCTAACATCCCCCGGCCCCCATGCGTCTACGCGATGCACGGCCCGTGCAAAAATCGGCTGAGTTGACCACGAACCGCCGCGCACCACCTTCTTATCCCCACCCGTTGGGCCAAGCGGATTGAGCGCCGCTTGACCGCTACTGGCTAACTGTTGGTAGTAATTCGACAAATACCAGTCGGCTGTCCATTCGGCGACATTACCTGCCATATTCAGGACACCAAAATCACTTGAACCTAGACTTGTGCCGGCTGAGTAGGAATCTACTGGCACTGTCCCGTCTGTGACAGGCCGATTGGTTTTGGCACGATTTTCGTCCCACAGCGGCCCCCAAGGATATATCGAGTTAGCCAGACCGCGTGCAGCTCGCTCCCACTGCGCTTCGGTAGGTAGAGCACGGCCCAATGCCCGACAATAAGCATCCGCGCCATGCCACGTAACTAATGTAATCGGATAGGTCGAACGATCCACCCCGGCGAGACGCACCTCGTAACGTTGATCGGTGCTGTTATACGAAATATCGCTGGCCTCACCACCCGTATCTTGCACGGTCAAAACACATGGCCCATTACAGGCCGTCAAGTGGGGCCGGGGATTGCTAGGATTTTGCTGAATGAGGTAGTTTAGGAAATTGACATACTGGATGACGTTGACTTCATACTGCTCAATTTGGAAATTATCCAGTGTCACATCATGGGCCGGGGTTGAATCCAAAATCATGGCGTCCGTGCAGCCACCCCCAAATCGCTGTACACATTCCGCTACCGCCGCTGTTCCTTCATCCACGGTTGTCCCCATGCGGAACGTGCCGCCTTGAATGGGAACTAACACAGTTGCCCCAATCGCTAACGCCGCCGAATTATCTTCGGTGGGAGGACTGGGCAGGAATGTCGTTGGCATAGGTGTTCCCACACTCGGTGTGGTTTCTGGCCCACCACTATCTACACCCTCAGTCGTCGCGGTTGCTACCCCCGGCAAATCGGTTGGGGTGAAGGTCGCGATGGGTTGACTAGGTTGGACGGGTGTTTCTGGTGTCTGCCCCGGATTAGTAGGCACATCAATAATGGCAGGGGTGGTCGGTGTCGGGCTTGGCAAGGATGGATTGGAGGTCGAAGTGACCACACGGATTTCGCTCTCCCCGTCCGACGTACTGGCGCTGAATTCGATCAGGCCAAAAACATAGCCTGCAAATCCAACCGTAAAGGAACAGGCCATCCCCAAGATGACCCCAATCACCAGCCATTGAACGCCCTCATTCCGATTCCGGCGTCGCCCTATCTTCGTCATATTCTTTTCGAACTCCTCAAGCCTAAATCTTTTATACAGGCGGCCTATAATCTTACCCGTTGAAAACGCGGATTTCCAGCATTTAGCTTACGCCAACTCAACGAAATAGCGGCGTCTAGCTTGCCAAGAGAAATCAGAAGGGGCGATTTTTGCGAACCGCCCCTCCGAATGTGTAGGATTTTGCCAATATCAGACCGCTGTTAGATAAGCAACCGCATCGGGTTCTCCAGCAGTTCTTTGAGCCGCTGTAGATATTGAGCGCCCTCAGCCCCATCACTGACACGGTGGTCAACGCTGATGGTGGCTTTCATACGCACACCAATCTTGATTTCGCCATTTTCCACAATCGGCACTTCGAGGGCCGAACCCACCGCTAAAATTGCGGCTTCGGGTGGATTGATGATGGCAAGGAAGTGTTCGACATCATACGCGCCGAGATTGCTGACGGTAAAGGTCGCGCCTTCGACGTCATCCGGTTTGACTTTGCCTTCACGTGCACCAGCGATCATCTCTTTGTTCTTGACCGACATATCAGTCAGGGTGCGCCGGTCAGCATCTTTGCAGACCACATTGATCAGGCCGTTTTCAACCGCGACTGCAATCCCGATGTTGATACGCTTATGTCGCACCAATTTATCCCCATAAAAATGGGTGTTCAAGTTCGGAAATTCGCGCAAGGCCAATGCCGCCGCCTTCACCACAAGGTCATTGACCGTGATCTTCTGGTCATCGGTCAAGCCCGCGTTCAATTGCTTGCGCAGCGCCAAAACTGGCCCCATATCAATTTCGCAAGTGACGAAAAAGTGCGGCACAAATTGGAAGCTGGCCTGTGTCCGTTCACCGACGATCTTGCGCATCCGGGTCAATGGAATTTCTTCAATATCCACACCATATGGGGCTTTGCCAAAGGTTGGTGCAGAGGCCGTAGCAGGCGCAGCCGCCACCGCTGGAGCAGCAGGTGCTTCAATACCCGGCACAAAACCTTCAATATCGCGTTTGACCACCCGACCACCGGGGCCGCTGCCAGAAACTTGGGCCAGATTAATGCCCTTTTCCTCAGCCATACGACGTGCTACAGGGCTGGCCTTGATGCCGCCGGGATAGCCTTCATCACTGACGGGAGCAGAAACCGTATGCCCGTTAGCGGCCTTGGGTGCACTAGCAGCAGGCGCAGGGCTGGCGGATGCAGATGCTTGCGGCGCAGGCGTGGCCGATGCAGTTGGAGCAATACCGCCCTCAATGGGTTCATCGGCTGTCCCAATAATCGCAATCGGCGCACCGACTTCGACAATAGTGTTTTCGTTGACCAACCATTTCCGCAATATACCGCTGGCGTAGGCTTCCACTTCAACTGTCGCCTTGTCGGTTTCAATTTCGGCAATGACATCACCCACATTCACCGTGTCATTCACTTTTTTGACCCAGCGAACGAGCGTGCCTTCCTTCATATCAAAGCCCAATTTGGGCATCATCACGGTATCAGCCATCACAAAATCTCCTTGACTGCGGCGATTACTTTACTAGCATCCGGCAGAGCCATCTGTTCAATTTCGCGGGCATATGGCAGCGGGGCATCAATCGTGGTGACACGCTTAATTGGCGCGTCCATCCAATCGAACGCCTTTTCGGTAACTTGGGCCGAGATTTCAGCACCCACCCCGAATAGCGCATGGCCTTCTTCGACCACGACCATACGATTGGTTTTCTTAAAACTCTCAATCAACAGGTCGGTATCCAAAGGACGCAGCCAGCGCAAGTCAATGATTTCCGCCTCGATCCCTTCTTGAGCCAATTTTTCGGCGGCCTCAAGGCAGATATGAACGCCCTTGGAAAAGCTGACCAACGTCACATGTTTGCCTTCGCGAATGATATTGCTCTTGCCAACGGGCAGGGTGTAGTCGGGGTCATCGGCGGGTACTTCATCGCGTTTCTGATAGAGCGTGCTGTGTTCGACAAACAACACGGGGTTATCATTGCGAATCGCGGTTTTCAACAGGCCATACGCATCCGAGGCCGTCGCAGGACAGCACACATAGAGGCCGGGGAAATGGGCGAATATGATTTCAGGGCTGTGCGAATGGGTCGCCCCCAATTGTCGCCCTCCGCCTGTCGTAGTACGTACTACGAGAGGACAGGAAAATTGTCCACCGAACATATAGTGAACTTTCGCGGCATGGTTGACAATCGCATCCAACGCGAGGAAAGCAAAATTTATGGTCATGATTTCTGCGACGGGACGTAGGCCTGCCATCGCAGCGCCAGCCGCCGCCCCGGCGATTACCATTTCCGCGATAGGTGTGTCGCGCACCCGGCGTTCGCCAAATTCGTCAAAAAATCCACGTGTCACGGCATAGGTGCCACCCCATACGCCAATTTCTTCGCCCATGAGGAAAACGCGGTCATCTCGGTTAAGTTCTTCGCGCAGGGCTTGGCTTAGGGCCTCGCGGATGGTCATGCGCTTGGTTGCTGTTGTCGTAATTGCTGGTGTTGCCATCATCCATCGTCCTCAAGAACTAGACGTAAATATCGCGGAATAAGTCATCATAGGTCGGTTCGGGGCTTTCTTCAGCAAAGCGCACCGCAGCCTCAACTTCTTCGGCGGCCTTCTTATCGAGTGCCACCAATTCATCTTTCTTGGCCTTGCGTTTGGTGGTCAAATATGTGCCAAACTTGCCAATCGGGTCGCCCTCTTGATAATCACGCACTTCATCTTTGGTGCGATAGCGTTCGGGGTCGCCCATACTGTGACCAACAAAACGATAGGTTAGGGCTTCCATCAAGACCGGGCCAGTCTTGCGGGCATATTCCATCGCTTCTTTTACGGCATCATAGGTGGCAATCACATCCATGCCGTCGGCGCGGGGGCCCTCTTTCATGCCATAGGCGGCGGCCTTTTTGACGATCTCGGTCACGCCGGAAGCGCGTTCGACGGCTGTACCCATGCCATACTGGTTGTTTTCGACCAGCCAGACAACGGGTAAATCCCAAACGGCGCTAAGATTCAGGCTTTCATGGAAATAGCCGATATTGGTCGCCCCATCACCCATCATGCACAACACGCCAAAATCTTCGTTGTTATAACGGGCACGAAGCGCAACCCCGGCTGCCAGCGGCAAATGTCCACCGACAATGGCATAGCCGCCCCAGAAGTTATGTTCGCGGCTGGCAAGGTGCATCGAACCACCCTTGCCTTTGCTGACACCAGTCGCTTTGCCCAACATTTCAGCCATCAGGCCTTTGATATCAATGCCGCGTGCGATGGCAACTCCGTGATCGCGGTAGGCGGTAAAAAAATGATCTTCGGGACGGAGCGCACGAATCGCCCCGACGCCTGTGGCTTCTTGACCAATATATAGGTGTAAAAAGCCACCGATTTTGCCTTGTTGGTACAGTTCTTCGCTTTTTTCTTCAAAACGACGAATCAGCACCATATCGTAATACATATCAAGGAGTTCATCTTTGCTGAGATCGGCCATCCGACAATATCCCCTTTGCTTTGACTGCCGAATACATGAAAAGATAAGCTGCCGGATACTGCCGCTTATCCATTGCTACCTAAGGTTATAGATGCAGTTAGTTAACACAGACTGCGCTAAAACGAAAGAATATTAGCACAAGAGGGGCTATTCTAACAAAATCTTTTGTGGCGTTTTCACCAAACATTAAGGTCGCAGCATGACTTTACCGCTGTTGCCACCCGCAAAAGTCTCAAATGCAAGGTCAAATTCTTCCAGCGCAAATTGGTGCGTCAGCATTGGTCCTAGATCCACAACCCCGCTGTGAATGAGGCTTTCCATCTGGAACCATGTTTCCCAAAGGCGTCGGCCTGCAATCCCGCGCACCGTCGCACCTTTAAATGTAATGTGGTTATTGATATCAAATGTCATGGGTTGGGCGGTTAATCCCAACAAGGCCACTTCACCACCCGGTTTGAGGGCCGCGAACCCTTGATCTATCGCGCTGGGTGCGCCAGACATTTCCAAAATGACATCTACCCCTTCATCGTGGGTCGCTTCCATCAAGGCGTCAATGACATTTTCTTCAAGGGGGTTAATAATACGATCTGCTCCCATGCGACGGGCCAAGTCGAGGCGATAGGCGCTGATGTCAGTGGCAAAAACCGCCCGTGCGCCAGCCGCTTTTGCTACGGCAACCGCCATACATCCCACTGGCCCGCAGCCTGTCACCAACACATACTTAGCGGCGCAGTTTTGAGCCATTGTGGTGTGAACACCGTTGCCAAAGTTTTCCATCAGAACACTGATGGTAATCGGCATTTCAGGTGGATTGACCCACGCATTTTGTTCCGGCACGGCGATATATTCAGCAAATCCACCATCGCGGTCTACGCCGATAATCTGGGTGTTTTCACAGATATGCCCCTGCCCAGTGCGGCAGAATCGGCAGACATTACAAACGATATGGCTTTCAAGCGAGACATGATCCCCTACTTTGACACGCTTGACATCGGGGGCTACCTGCACAATTTGCCCCGTGATTTCATGCCCAATGACCACTGGGGGGTTGAGTCGGCTAGCGGCCCATTTATCCCATTTATAGATATGCAAATCTGTCCCACAGATGGATGCGCCTTCAACCTTGACCAGCACTTCACCATTTTTGATAACAGGCGTTGGGTAATCGTACACCATTTGCAGACCGGGGCCTGCGGTGGCTTTGAGTACCGCCCGCATCGTAGTTGGGATAGTGGTTTCATCTTTCACGGCGATGTTATCTTTTGCAAAGAGGCTGGTCATGTTTATTTTCCTGAATCTATAGGGTAATCATTCTGTCAATATTTTACCGCAAGGGCCGATTGACCTTCAAGTTTTTAAAGCAAAAAAGCCACCCAATCATCAGGATGGCTTTCCACACAATGTTTTGTTTAACATCATGGTGGCGGAGGCCGATTATCCCGCCACGAAACAACATTCAAGAACTCAGGGGCATAGGTGGGGTCAAGCGTGGTGCGTACCCGAACAAAAATATATCCTTCATCCGAGCAGATCAATGTATTGCAGTAATAAAACTCATGAAACGGTGTATGCCTTTCTACTCCATCGGGATTCACCGCCCATGTTGCATAGAAATAGTATAGGCCAATGGTATCTACCCCATCATCATCCCAATTACCCGCCACCAGAATGCCATAGCCGTCCTGTCGGGGCAATCCAATCACTACACGTTCCTCAAAAACGGCTGTGTCCTCGGTGGGTGGGGTATTGGAATAATTGAAAAAACGTCCTTGTCGGAATGCAATGGTTTCAATGCCATCGCCATCCCAATCACCTACGACAAATTGTGGAGCGCCAAAATCCATCAATCCATTGACTTTGGGTAGGGCTTTGCCAACCAATTGACCTTCAATCACAGGCGCTCCAGTGCTGAAATCACAGGTATACCATAAGACATAAATGATATCAGTACCCGATGCCGCTTCCTCGACGACCCCGATGCAATCATTGGCAATATCACTGCGGAAGTGACCCGCGACAGGCTGACCTTCTGGCCCAATCCAGACCCCTAACTTCAACCAATCTTCGCCGGCTTCAAGGCTCTCAAGCAGATTGGTGTAGAAGAAGGGGCCATTGCCGTAAATGCCCGGTGACTTTTGCCCATCGCCATCCCAGTCACCCATCAGCCAATCGCCACCATAAAAAGGTGGATGGAGGGGATAATCTTGAACATTCCACCCATCAGCGTAATCATCCATTGTGCTAATCAGGCTGGCCCAATCCCCATCAAACACCGCCAGAGTATCTACGCCGCCCCGTTGGGTCGATTTTGATCTTGGAGTCGGTGTAGGATACCCTTGCGGTAAAACGGGCGTGGCATCCCGAAGTAGGAAAACTAGGGCAAGAATCATGAAAATCATTGAAGTGCTAATTGTCAGATTTTTCATTTTACTTAACATTGTTTATTCTCCGCCTACATAACTTTCCTCTAAGCGCCATGAGGCTGCCATGAGAGTAAGGGGGGTGCCAAGTGATTGTGGATCCACATGTTGGAAAAGATATTGTTCGGTGTTCCACTCCAAATCATTTCGGCGATAGAAGTCACCATTTTGATAGACTAAACCAAAGCTGTCAGTCCCTGTATTATCCCAATCGCCAGCTACAAGATAACCATAATCAAGAGAACTAGGTGCGCCAATATACTGTGCCCATTGAAACGCCGCGTTGCCTTGTGAAGGGGTAACATTGGTAAACGCGATGAATGCACTGCGCCGGATGGCAATCGAATCAAAGCCGTCGACATCATAATCGCCAGCCACAAATTGAGCATCACCCGTATGCCCTTGTGAATCAGGCAGGAGCACGCTTAACCACTGGAATGATTTGGGGGGATTACCGCCGAAAAGATTACAGGTATAATACAGGGTATAGGCTGTTCCATAGGGTGGGAAATCCCCACTATCCACCACCCCGAGGCAATCATTGGCCGCCGACGTGCTAAACCGCCCCACAACCGCTGGTCGGCCAAAAAAACCAAACCAAGTCCCATTCCAAGCAGCCGCGGGCGTCGTACTATCGAGAACGTTGGTGGTATAGAACACCCCATTAGTACCGTAAACACCGGGGGTCTTTTGACCGTCGCCATTCCAGTCACCCATCACCCACTGTCCACCAATGGCCCCCTCAGGGACACCGGAGTCAAAACTTGTATAGGATTCGGATGGCGGATCAGTTTGTAATGTATCAATTAAGGTAACTCTTCTAGTGTTAGTGTTAAATAAGGCTAATGTATCCGTCCAACCGAGTTCTGATGGTGCTATATAAACATCAGACCAACCTCCAGTATCACTGGGAATCAGCTGTTGACTTGTATCGAATGAGATATACCGCCCATCTTTAGAAATGACAGAATGACCAAGTGTGTCTGGCGTCCAAACCATAGCAGTCCGGATAGTTCTGCCATCTCCATTACTATTCTCAAGTGTATGAACAAACAGCGAATCAGGAAGTTCGTATGGGCCGTATCTGTATGTCCTAAAACTAACATAGCGTCCGGTCTCCGATATTGCCAAATCGCCCATTCCACCGGGGATCTGCGCTCCATCTGAATAAACTGAAACGCGGGCATAAGAGGAGGTTGTCCGATTATAAACGAAGGCATCAGGAGAAATTGTTGTATCAAATTTAGAAACGAGAAAGCTGTTATAAGAAGCAAAGATTATATAGTTCCCATCTGCCGAAATCGTCGGTCCCGTGCTGTTTCCCTGTGCTGGTTGGCTTACAGGTCTTGAAATCAGGCTACCAACTCCACTGATGCGATCATACAAATAGATGTCATAGGGACTGGTAGAGGGGTTATAGCTGGCTTGAAACGCAATATAACGCCCATCCTTTGAAATTGAGGGTTGATAGCCAACACCGGAAGAGAGTTTTATTGTTCTACTCAAATCCGATGTTGCTTGGCGATCATAAAGATATACATTGGGATTGCTTGTACCACCATAAGGAACTAGATTATAGGCCGTAGATTCAAAGGCCACAAATCGACCATCATCAGAGATAACGGGGTTAGATGAATGTCCACCTACAGCTTCATTACCTGTATAAGTCAATGAAACACGGGTTGTAGTGTTTGCAATTCTATCATATACAAAAACGTCACCGACTCCGTTCATATCGTTGTTAATGAGGTTTGAAGCAAGTGAATCAAAGACAATATATCTGCCATCACTGGAAATTATTGGGTTATAGGAGTGGCCGTTCGCTTGCACACCATTTTGCCCAACTGAAACACGGGTGGTTGTGCGGGTTTGACGGTCACGCAAAAAAATATCAGATGCGTAATTAGTATCGTTATAGGGGGATTATTGGAAATTAAATTTGTAGCATCTGACTCAAACACCACATACTGACCATTGGCTGAAATTGAAGCGTTTCGAGAATTGCTGTTGCCCTGAATGCCAGCACTAGATTGTGAAATCAAACTCATGACACCATCACAGAACAATAGGCGTTCTTCGTTTTCCTGTGTAACCGACGTTGGATTATTTGGCTTTATGGAAGGCACAACATTCCCATAAAACGCATCCACCGCGGCAATCCCCTGTGAAGCATAAACCCGCAGCGTGTGGCTTTCGTCGCTCAGGTAATCAATTTTGGCGCGGCTGCCGAATTGGGTGGTTTCAGCGGTGGTAATGACCGAACGCAGCACTGTTCCATCTACCTCAAGTGCCAAAATGCCGAGGGTCGTGCCCGCAACATAAACGACTTCAATGGTCGTCCCGGTAAAATACAGCGTTAATACATCGTCTGGACTACTGCTGTAAAGATAGCTGCCACCACTCGCCCCTGATGCTGCTTGCGCCGTCCAATTTCCTTGTCGCAGCACCAGCGGGTCATCCGATTCAATTAATCTTGTGGGGTTGTCGGAATAAACAATGGGATTAGCAGAAAACAGTGAGGCAACAAAAACAATGGCGGAGACGAAAATAACTGCCCTCAATATGGGGGGGGGGGGGTGTATCTTTTTTTCATAGCTCCCAAAGTCCTGTTTGTGAAATGAGTAGTATTTCTAGCGGATTATACCCCACCTTCCTAATAAGGCCAACTAAACACATTTTATTTTTTATTATGAATCAGCCACCCGTAGGCCAATCGTCGAATACAGATGGCTGAGATATTTACTACAAGGTGCAGGATTTAGTTTGGAATAGTGGCGTTGAAGGCATCAATCGCAATGACGCCCCCTGCCGGGATAATTTGTAAGGTGTGCGCCCCCGGTTCAAGGTAGTTGATGACACTGCGGGCGTTAAAGGCGGGTTCGCTGCTGGTGGAGATGACCGTTCGCACCGCCACGTCATCTACGACAATCGTAAACGTGCCGAGGCTTGGCCCTTGCAGATAGATGACTTCCAGCGATGTGCCTTCAAATTCAAGGGTCAGCACATCGTCCAGACTGCCGCTGCTGTAGAGATAGCCCCCACTGCTGGCCGCTTGAGCCGCTTGATAGCCCCAATGGCCTGTGCGCGTTACCAATGGCTCGTCAGATTCGATCAAACGCCTAACAAGGTTGGCTGATACATCAGGTGTTTCGCCTGTGGCCTCACCCGCATTGAAGCCAGTCGCGGTGCCATTACGCCATGAGGCGACCTGAATACCGCTTGCGCCAAGAGGAGTCCCAACCCGCTGGAGTTGATAAATCCCGCTATTCCAACTGACATCATTGCGCCGATAGAAATAGCCGTTTTGATAGAACAACCCAAAGCTGTCCACCCCATCCCGATTCCAGTCACCGGAGACGAAATAGCCATAGTCGTTGGCACTTGGCGTTCCAATATACTGTGCTAAATCGAAGGCCGAATTCAGAGTCGTCGGCGGCGTATTGGTAAAGGCGATAAAGGCACTGCGCCGGATGGCAATTGTGTCAACACCATCGCTATTAAAGTCACCTGATGCAAACTGCGGCGTGCCAGTAAACCCTTGCGAATCGGGCAACAGCACACTCAACCATTGGAAAGTCAAGGGTGGTGCGCCACCAGCCAGATTACAGGTGAAATAGAGCGCATAGGCAATGCCAAAGGGTGGGAAGTTACCACTGTCCACCACTCCCAGACAATCATTGGGACTACCCGCACTAAACCGCCCCACAACCGCTGGTCGGCCAAACAGACCAAACCAAGTACCCGTCCAAGAAGCGGAAGGCGTCGTGCCAAGTAGGTTGGTGGTATAGAACACCCCATTGGAGGCATACACACCGGGGGTCTTGATGCCATCGGCGTTCCAATCACCCATCACCCACTGACCGTTGAGGGTCGCAGCCGGTCCACCGGAGGCAAAAGCATTATAGGTCGTGTTGGCGGGCAAATCTTGGACAGTCTCCAGCAAATTCACCTGACCGTTGGTGGTATTGAACAACGCCAGCGCGTCGGTGTCCTGCGTGCCATACAGGTTTAGCTGCCATGATCCAAAAGTTCCAACATCTGGGGCGGCGTTATCACGGACGGTGATTGTCCATGTGCCATTTGGATCTTCATCCCAGAAATGCACGCTCATGAACGTCCAATTGACGTAGTTGTCGCCACTCTCATTGCGGGTACGAATCAGGGTACTGACGGTGCCGCGTGGGGAAGTAAGTGTTACAGACAAATCACCGCGATAGGCATGGGTGGCATTGAAAACCACTTCGACATGCTCGAGCCGCGAAATAGTCGAATTAGAGACATTAAAGGTACTCGAAACACCGGTTGGGTTATTGTCTGGAATAACCGCATTGACATTGATAACACCGGAACCTTGACTGACAACGGCGGGCATATTTGTCCAATTGAGCGCTGCCGAGACTGCCGCCGCCGCATCAACCCGACCGAACCCATAATAATGGCTGTAATAACGATTCGCACCGTTAATCAGCCAACTGCTATTGGCAGGGTCATTCCGTTCGGCGGTGTTGATCAAAATATGCTGTACATCGCGCCATGTTAGATTGGGATTGGCTTGCAGCATCAACGCCACAATACCCGATACGAGAGGGGTCGCGGATGAAGTGCCACCGAAGTCCGGAGTGCAATTGCCTGTTTCATAACCCGCACTGCCCTGTCGGTCAGTAGTGGAAATGCCAAGCGATCCACCGTTGCTTGGTGCATTGACGACGATAGCCGACCCCGGTTCGCTATAGCTGGACCGTATTCCGGTATTGGTCGTGGCCGCCACAGCGATCGTATAACGTGAACTCGCGTAGCCATCTCCGCCAGCATCATCCGCGTTGCCACCGTTGCCGCCTGCCCACACAAAAATTGTCCCGCGTCCACCACGCCCATTAGTAGTTTGGCTTTGCAAGGCCGCGAGAGTCAATGGGCCGGGAGCCTCCAACACACCACCCGAATCACTTGGCCCCCAACTATTGCTAGAAATTTGCACCACCCCGGGGGTTGTCGCTAGGGCATCTGCCATCGCATTGGCTTCTTGGGCATCGGTCGAACCGAGACTTATCAAGCGTAGCCCTGCTACTTGGGCATTATAGGCCGATCCGACCCCGCATGACCCGGCACTGGAGTCGTCGTTTGCCATTGCCACACCCGCTGCCGAGGTACCATGTCCATCGCCCGAAAAGGTGTGATTAGGATCGTGGTCGCTAAAATTATAGTCGTAGCTGGCATTGGCATTGTAATTCGGGGCAAGGTCGGGATGGGTAGTGTCGAGGCCATCATCCACGATGCCAATGAGTACACCGCTGCCATCATAGCCCAAATTCCATGCGCCTGTTAAGTTCGCATCCTCGCCAGCCGTGCCGCCACCTTGACCGCTATTGATCAAATGCCACTGATTGGCAAGGCCGGGATCACTTGGCACAGGGCGTTTGCTCTGTTGACGGGCGATTTGCTGCTCAAACCACACGACATTCGGAGAACGGGTCAGGTTACCGAATGTTTGCCCTGCGCGGTCAAGTCGTGTATCCGTTTGGGGGACACGATATAGGTACATATTGGGCAGATTGGCGATCTGGCCTAGAAATTCATATCCATTTTCGGTGGCAAACTTCTCCGGATTCACTCCCGGATGCAATTCGACAGCCCATTGGTCGGTAGCTTGCTTGGGAGTTTCCGAGGTGCCCTGTGACCCACCTTTGCCACCGCCCTGCTGCGCCAAAGTGCGGACATGGTCAGGATCATGCGATAACGCAGGGGCAAGTGGAAGTAAAGGACTTACAATAATCGCTAGAGCAACCAGCAAGGTTGTCCAGCGACTAAATCGAACCCGTCCATGTTTCAAGTTAGACTCTCCTAATAAATCAATGAATGTTGGTCAGTCTCATTGTATAACAGTTTTCAGTCTTCGATATTTAGTCGTTATAATAGGCGAAATGGGTCAATAATTGCTCACGAGTCGGAGCAGACGTCGCGCCACCGACCCCGGTGACAGAACACCCACCGCAAATATTGCCGTATTGCAGGCATCGTTCCAACGGCGCTTTTTCAATCAAGTAGCCATACAGAAACCCAGCATTAAAACAATCGCCTGCGCCAGTTGTATCTACCACCATACCGACCCGAAACGCAGGCACATGTACTACCTGTCCTGTATAACCCACCCACGCCCCATTCGCGCCATCCTTGACCACGACGATTTTGACCCATTCTAATAATCGCTGAACCGCATCATGGGCATTGTCTTGATGTGTCACCATCATGGCTTCACGCTTATTGGGCATAAAAATATCAACCCAGCGCAGTAGTTCCCGCCATTCGCAACTACTGCGATATAACTGCGGCACATCTTGGCAATCTGTGGAGGTTGTTGCGCCCCGTGATTTGGCAATTTTCAGCAGGTCAGGTATCTGCTCAAGCGTGTGAAGTCCACCAATATGTAAATGATCAAATGTACACCTGTCTAAACTTTCAAGCCGGTGGGCATCGCGTTCTTCGGTTTCTTGATCTACGTAAGTTACAAACGCCCGTTCACCCTGTAGAGGTAACGACGTAGTAATCCGCCGATAGGGGCAGGGGATTTCTTTGATGAGACTAAGGTCAATTCCTTCTTGTTGGGCCAATGTTTTGACAAAATTGCTGTACGAGTCATTCCCAAAAATGGCGGGCCAACCAACCTTGACCCCCAAACGACGCAGTGAGGCGGTAGTGATGAACATCGCGCCGCCTGTCGAGGTCACATCTTGGCTGTAGATTTCACGGCCCAGTTCAGGGAATTCGGGCAGTCCCGTGTAAATCAGATCAAAGAAATAGTCGCCAATGCAGATTATGTCGAAATGTGGAAGCGCGGTCATTGCCTTAATGCCAACCCTCAAGTTTATGTGCTGCGATGTACTCTGTCACCAACGTTTCAGCCAATGGATATGACCCCACCAATGGATGGGCCGCCATTGCCTCCACTGCTATCATTTTATCATGTTTGAGTATCGCCTCGGCTGCCAAACGTTCATATTGCTTGACCGTCCGCATCAACAAATACTGATTTTCGGGAATGTCGCCAATATAAATGGGGTGAATCCCGCTACCATCTACTTCGCAGGTCACTTCGACCACATCATCGGGGCGCATTCCGTTGATTGAAGTTCCATTCGGCACGTTCAGGCCAATCCGCAGGGGGCGATTTTGGGTCAATGCTAACCCTGTTCGCAGCGCGACACCCGCATAGCCACCGACTGCCTGTTGTTGATGAATTGGGGCAGTGTTTTGGGTGGGATTAGAACGGGCCTCGCGCAGGGATTCATCGGCTTCGGCGGATGCCATGTAGCTGGCACTTCGGCGGCGGTTATAGGCATCATACGTAGCAAAAGCATCTTTGGCTGATAGCCCGCGCAGGGACTCAAACAACTGCTGATTCAACATCTGCACTTCTTCGCCACGTGTAAGTTCTTCGTCCTGTAAGCGGCTGAGAGCGACATCACGCAGGTAATAATAAAAGAGATATTCATTGAGGAACATGCCCATACGCCGCACGAATGGCCCACCAAAAAATCGCAGATGGGTTGCCTGAACAAAAGCATCATCGGCGAGAACTTCGGGCAGTACATTGCGTCCATTAACAATGGACTGCCGTGCCCATGAAAGGTGATTGAGGCCAAACACCTCGGTTTTGACAGCATCGTTATCTACATTAAGCCATGCCGCAATTTCATGTTGGGCGGTGTTGGCACTGTCGCAAATCCCCACAATGCGCCGATAACCCGCCATATGCAGCGTTTGGGCCACTAAGCCCGCCGGATTGGTGAAATTAAACGTCCATGCGGATGGAGCCAAAACCTCGGCCCGTGCGGCAATCTCAATTAATGCAGGAACACTCCGCATCGCCATCGCAAAGCCACCCGGCCCAGTGGTTTCTTGCCCAATGACATTATGTTTTAGCGCGATACGCTCATCCAGCACCCGCCCGTGTTCAAATCCAGCCCGGATGGTGGTTACGATAATGGATGCACCGCGCAGGGCTTCATCTAAATTCTGGGTGGCGATCACCCGAAAATGACCACCAGCGATTTCCTGACACAGCGGAGCCATCATGTTCAGCCGTTCGGCTTGAATATCCATGAGCCATAATTCTTGTAAATCCAAATCGGCGGCAAAAGCTAATGCGCCGCGCACAAATTCCGGCGCACGTACCCCACCCCCACCAATCAAAGCCAATTTCATCGTTTCACCCCTGTCATTGAAATCCCTTCAATGAAATAACGTTGCAGCAAGATAAACAGAATCAGCATCGGCAGTGTGCCCAAAAACGACCCCATCATCAACAAATTAAAGGGCGTATTGCGCTGCCCCATGAGAAAACTTAACCCAACCGGCAGCACCCGTGTTTCCGGCGAATAGGACACAATCAAAGGCCACAGGAAGTCATTCCATGCCGCCTGCACCGTAATCACCCCAAATGCCGCCAATGCCGGAACAGATAGCGGGAGGGTAATGTAAATCAGGATTTGCAGCGGATTGGCCCCATCAATCATGGCGGCTTCTTCAAGTTCAATCGGGATTTGCAAGAAGGCTTGGCGCAACAGGAACAACGCAAACGCGCTAAATGTTCCCGGCACAATCAGGGCATAAAACGAGTCGCGCCAACCGAGGTCGTTTATCAAAATGAACTCTTGGATGATGAACGCCTGCAAGGGCACCATCAGCAAGGCCAGACACAAGGCAAATAGGATATTGCGCCCCGGAAAACGGAACCGCGCAAAACCATAGGCCGCCAGTGAACAAGTCAGCAACTGCCCCAAAGTCCTTCCGCCTGTCATTAGTGCTGAATTGAGCAGGTACTTATTGAACAGCGGCACCCGTTCATAGAGATCGTCCAAATTGGCGCGGCAGACCTGATTTTCGGGGATGAAGGTCACAGGAATGCGCGTCAATTCTTGGGGAGGTTTGCAGGCAGTGGATACCATCCACACGAACGGTAAAAGCATCACTGCCGCACCCAAAAACAGGAGAATATAACTAATCATCTGCATCGGGATGGACACACGATCATAGGACGGTGGAATATCGCGGGTGGTTTTATGCATCATCATCCCGACTCCGTTTCGTAATATACCCAGCGCCGTTGGGCCGCCAACTGCAAAATGGTGATGGTCAAAATAATCATGAATAGGATGAACGCAATGGCAGAGGCATAGCCATATTCGGAACTTTGACCAAAGCCGCTTTCATATAGATAGAGGGACAATGTGCGGGCGCTTCCACCAACCCCACCCCGAATAGTGCGGGCCGTCATAATATAGACCTGATCGAAAATTTGGAAACTGCTGATGGTCGCCAATGTCATTACCAAAAATGTGGTGGGTGAAAGCATCGGCAGGGTGACATGCCTAAATCGCTGCCAGCGGTTAGCCCCATCAATCATAGCGGCTTCATGCAGCACACGTGGCACATTTTGCAGGCCCGCCAAAAACAAGATCATGTCAAAACCAATGCGCTGCCACACCGTCACGACCACAATTGGGAACAATACTAGATCCGGATCTACCATCCAGTTGAGATCGCCATAGCCAAAGGGTTCCAATAGTGTCGCCATCAAGCCATAGCGCCGCTGAAACACAAATGTCCAGACAATCGAGGCAGCAACGGTTGAGGTGACGACTGGCAGAAAATAGATGGTACGAAAGATGATACGTCCCCGCAGGCGTTGGTTCAGTAGAAGGGCAATCAACAGCGACAGACCCATCTCCAATGGCACAACCAGACCCACCAATTTGAGCGTGTTGGTGAGCGACTTCCGAAACATGGGGTCGTCATAGAGCCGCTGAAAATTTTCAATATCCACAAAGCGCGGCGTGTTGAAGGCATTCCATTCATAAAATGAGATGCGAAACGATTGCAGAATGGGCCAGCCAAAAAATAGAAAAAGTCCGATGGTGTTTGGCGCAATCAGCAGCAATCCCCACAGCGCACGGCGGCGGGTCAGCGGGGTTTTACCAAAGAGGTTAAGGATTGATGACATATATTGGTGTGATGATAAAAGGGGACAGCTGTGACACCGTCCCCTCTCAAAGGTTGTGTGTTACGAAAGGTTATTCGGGTAACTGGGTGTCAATGAATTCACACGCCAACTGCGCTGCGTCTTCAACACTCAGACCCAGATCAAAGATATTCAGCACGATTTCGGAGTTAATCGCGTCCCAAATTTCACCAAATACGGTGACGCCTTGTGAATCAACAGTGGCATCAACAAATGCCTGTACATTGACCTCGGTCTCGCCGAAGGAGTCAATCCACATCTGCTGCAATTCAGGGCTAGGATTCGCTGGGGCAACACCACCCGCTTCGGCAAAGAATTGCTGGCCTTCATCGCTGACCAGATACAGAATTAGGTTAGCGGCGAGATCGGCATTCTCAGTCTGACGATTGGCGACATAACCAACGGCGTGCAAAATCGAACGACTGCGGCCTGTTTCGGGATGCTTGGGCAGTTGTACCACGTCCCAACCAAAATCCTCGATCTTCAGGGCATCGGGCAATTTCCACGAGCCACCAGTAATCATGGCAACACGTCCGGATGCCCAATAATTAAAGACATCGTCCGCCGAGCTACCGCCGACAATCGAAACACTCGGCATCACACCTTCATCATAGAGGCCCTTCAGGAAATTGAGCGCCTCTAGGCTACCTTCGTCTTGCAAGGTGCAGCGGGTCTGGCCTGCTTCAACATCCGGGGTTGTACCGGTAGCGGCAATCCAATTTGGATAGCCCGATTGATATTCCATATAAACCGCAGCACCATAGACATCCTCATCGGCGTTGGTCAAGGCGCGAGCAGCTTCGGCAAAATCGTCCCATGTCCAATCGGCAGTGGGCAGTTCCAGACCAGCGGCCTCGAACATATCGGTATTGTAATAAACTGCAACGGTGTCCCAATTAACGGGGCCTGCATACAAATCATTCGTTTCGCCCCAACGATAGGGATCAACCAAACCAGTGCCCCATACCGTTGTGTCTACACCTGCCGCATCCCAATAGGGTTGCAGGTTGAGCAGTACGTCATTTTTGGCATAGAAATAGAAGCGGTCTTGGGCCATATTAAACACGTCAGGCAGTTCGCCAGTGGGGGCATTCGCGGTCAAAACGTCCCAATATTCACCCCAAGGCACCACCTGTAGATCAACTTCCGCGCCGGGGCAATAGGCTTCTTCCCACGCGGCAATCGAATCGCCAATAATCTTGCCCCAGTTTTCATCCCACACCCACATGGTCAATTCGCCGGGTTCGGCGCAAGCAACGGGTGCAATGACGGCTCCACCATCTTGAGCTTTGGCGGGCGTTGAAATAGAAGAAAGGGAAAAGCCAGAAATCACTAGTGCGCCCAAAAGCAGGACTACTAGGTATTTGGATTTAGACATTAAATCATCTCCTCAAAATTGATTTGAATGTTCGAAAACTTCCACACGTCAGGTCATTCATGTCTTTTCTAACGCGACTGTCCTCCTTTTGCAAGCTAGCTTGCCATTAGCAAAAAGAGCCAACCCGGTTGTCCAGATTGGCTCTTGAAGTGTGTTCTAGCAATTGGTGACGACATCTCACTACACGCTTCAACTATCCAACGACAACCTACTCTTTTGAGGCATATCCCCGAAAAGAGCCTATCATGACTCGGTACGTGCGTAGTGATACTATAAAAACAAGACTAACTCTCTCAGTCATAATTTGCAAATTTATATGATTAATTCATGACGTCAACGCACTGTGAATACTCAGATACCCCCGCCGCAACATTCGACCCCGAATATCAATTGGATAGCCAAAACGCTCACGCAAAAGGTATGCCCCAAGCCGCCACTGCTGGCGCTGTCCAGTTTGCCCCATACTTTTCGCCAATCGTAGCGATTGCTGCCACGCCGAAAAAAAAGATGCGGGACGTTCATCTTGCATATGATGAATGAGACGTTTGGGCAAAATGGCTTGAAAATGGACGGGCGAGATTAACTGGCGGAAATTCGTGCCAAACACCAATTCTCGATGGGCTAATGTGTCATCCGTTGTTTTTTCATAGACATCAAACGCCACAATGTTACCGCTGGGGGTAGATGTGCCCTCGATCAAAATCCCGCCAACAGCCAAAGCCTGCCCCATTGACTCTAGGGCATCGGCGACGGCCTGTTCCTCATATTGGCGCAGCACATTATAGGCTCGGATAATGGTCGCTTTTTCACCGCCAAGCACCTCGGTTAGGTTAAAGCCCCCTAGTCGAAAATCAAGGATGCCCAGTTGACAAAATGATTGGGCCGCCGCCACCCGTTCGGGGTCAATCTCAACGCCCAAAAGACGCAGATAGGGATTAAAGGGCAACCAGCGTTCCCACATTTCAAGGGCTGTCCATGCCTGTGCGCCATACCCAACATCCACCACCAACGGCGATAGACCAGACAAGCAGGCCGAATGGGTCAGGGCAACATAAATGTCGACTTGGCGTAGGCGATTCAAGGCGGTCTTGCCACGAGTAGGTTGTCCGAGGGGGTGAATACGTTTTGAGGGCGGCATAGGCCCGATTTTACAAGGGAATCCTGTAGAACGCACCTATGCCGTTTTTAGATTTTAGTGTTCAGCCTCGCGGGTCATGCGATAGGCCAGCAAAATGGGAATAAACGTGACGGTAATTACAAAAACCGCCGCGACATTGGTGACAGGGCGGTCACGTGGACGGAATAACTGGGTGTAAATCCAGATGGGTAGGGTCGTTTGGTCATCGCCAGCGGTAAAGTTGGTGACCACGATTTCATCAAACGACAGGGCAAACGCCAACATGCCACCCGCCAACAACGCACTGGCAATATGGGGCAGCACGACAAATCGAAATGTTTGGAACACCGATGCGCCCAAGTCCATTGACGCCTCGATTTGGGAATGGGCGGTACGTCGAAACCGAGCGATAACGTTGTTATAGACAATCACAATACAGAAGGTGGCGTGACCAATGATGATCGTCAAAAAGCCATATTCCATATCAATGGTACGCATGGCAGATCGTAGCGCGATCGCCGTCACAATACCGGGCAGAGCGATGGGCAGCACCACCAACAACGAAATAACATCTTTGCCAAAAAACTTACTGCGATAGACCCCCGCTGCGCACAACGTCCCCAAGACCAGCGCGATACCAGATGAAGCCCCAGCCACTTTGACCGACAGCGTAAGGGCATCCCAAAAGTCTTGGCGCTCGTAGGCCACCTTGAACCACTCAGTCGTGAGTCCCGGTGGTGGGAATTTAAAGGTGCGTTCCTCAGTCGTGAAAGCGTACAGGACAATAATCCAGATTGGGAAATGCAAAAACAACAGGGCAGCAAAAGTGGCAATCTTTAAGAAAAGCGGTGAACGCCCTGCCCTCTGAGCGAAAGGATTACGTAAAAATGCTAGGCTGTTAGAGCGCATCGAACGCTCCTAATCTCTTGGCAACGGACAAATAGACCATCATGATGACCACTGGCACAACCGTCAGCACCGCCGCGAGAGGCCAATTACCGACTGTACCGCGCTGGGTAAAGACCAACGCGCCGAGGAAATAGCTAGAGGTGCCAATGACGCTGGGGATGATGTAGTCACCGAGCGTCAAGGAGAAGGTAAAAATTGACCCCGCAACCACTCCCGGAAATGAAAGCGGTAGGATGACACGCAAAAAGGTATACCAAGGACGTGCCCCTAAATCGCTAGAGGCCTCGGTCAGTGATTTTGGCACACGTTCAAGCGCAGCATTGATGGGGAGTACCATATAGGGCATCCAGACATACAGGAACACCAAAAATACCCCGATGTATGACGTGGACAGCGAATTTCCACCTATCCCTTCAATTTCTAACAGCCAATCCAAGGCGGGCATCAAACCCATTTTTTCGAGAAACCATGTCATCACACCGTCTTTGGCTAGGATGAGTTTCCACGCATACACCCGTACCAGATAACTTGACCACAGGGGCAGCATCACACCTAGATACAACACGCCTTTCATCTTAGGGCCAGCATAGCGAGCCATATAATATGATAAGGGAAAGGCGAGAATAGCAGCACCGATGGTGACGGCAGTAGCCATGCGAACCGTTCGTTTGATGACATCTTTGTTGGGGGGCGATAGATCGGGGTCGGTGAAGGCTTCTTTGTAGGCATCCAGCGAAAATTCTTCGATGACCTGCCCGGTGAAGCGATCATAGGTATAAAAACTCTGAACCAGCATCGCGCCTAATGAACCCAGATAGACTACCACCAACCACAGCATCGGGAGCAGCAGCAGCAGACCCGTTGCCAAACACGAGTGGCGATAGAGAAAGTTAGAAATTAGCCGAATCGGTGACTTTGATTGCAGAGATGGGTTGGTCGTTGGCACAGGGGAATCGGTTGACATAGCCCTATTCCTCCACTACCCGATTATGCGCTTTTTGCCACAGAACTTTCACAGGCCGTTTCCGCGCAGCAAATACTTCCGATGAGGTAGATTCCAGATTTTGTACAACCACCGTCAAATCTATGCCCACCTCGGTATCTACCAAATAGCGCGTATACATCCCCAAATAGATAACATCCCGGATTGTGCCGTTCAACCCATAACAATCAGCGGGGATAGAGGCATCGGGCGTGGTAAGGCGGATTTTTTCGGGCCGTAGGGTAAAGGATTTGCTCTCACCGGTTACCTTATAGGCCAGATTTGACTCCACAAAATTCGATACACCCACAAAACTGGCAACAAAGCTGGTCAAGGGGCGTTCATACACTTCCGCAGGCGTGCCCACTTGCTCAATCTTGCCGTGATTAAACACCGCCAAACGGTCACTCATGGTGAGGGCTTCTTCTTGGTCGTGCGTCACATATATAAATGTGATGCCAACACGCTGCTGAATCGCCTTCAGTTCGATCTGCATCTGTTGGCGGAGTTTGAGGTCAAGCGCCCCTAAAGGTTCATCGAGCAGCAGCACGCGGGGATGATTGACCAACGCACGGGCTAACGCAACTCGCTGACGCTGACCACCCGAAAGCTGGGATGGTTTGCGTTTGCCAAGTGCAGTCAGTTGCACCATGTCCAAAATTTCGCTGACACGCCGTTCCCGATCCTTGCGCGGCACACGTTTGACCATTAACCCATAGGCGATATTTTTTTGGACATTCATATGCGGGAAAAGGGCATAATCTTGGAAAACCGTATTGACATCACGCTCGTAAGGCGGCATTGTGGAGACTTCTTCGCCATATAGCTGGATGCTGCCGGATGAAGGCGATTCAAACCCGGCAATCATCCGCAGACAAGTCGTTTTACCTGACCCGGACGGGCCGAGCAGGGAAAAGAATTCGCCATCATAAATATCGAGCGAGACATGATCTACCGCTTTTACATTCCCAAAATGGCGGGCCACATTGGTAAATCGAATGGCAACCTGCCGGGGATCACTTTCTGTCATAAAGCACTCTCGTTCCGGTTAGGCGTTCTTAATCATCACATGCTTAGTAATCTGATAGTCGCCCACTGCTTCAGCCGAGAGGTCTTTGCCAAAACCAGACTGCTTGAAACCGCCGTGTGGGGTTTCAGACGTTAGCGGAATATGGTCGTTAATCCAGACCGTGCCAAATTCAAGATCGCGGGAGAGGCGCATAGCCCGACCAATATCACGTGTCCAAACCGACGCCGCCAAACCGTATACGACATCATTGCCAAAATGAAGGGCTTCTTCTTCGGTCTTAAAGGTGTTGACCGTCAGAACCGGGCCAAACACTTCGCTCTGGATGATTTCCGATTTTTGATCGGCGTCAGCAATAACCGTCGGCGCGTAATAATAACCTCCGCCGGGTGCATCTTTGGGAATTGCCCCACCGAGCAGGATTTTTGCACCACTGGCGCGAGCACGGTCTACATATCCCATCACCCGTTCGCGCTGGATACCAGAAATTAGCGGCCCCATCTGCACGCCATCTTCAAAGGGTAGGCCAACTTTGACACCTCGCATTGCTTCAACAACGGCTTCCTTGACCTGCTCAACCCGGCTGGCTTCAACATAGAGGCGGGTGGCAGCGGTGCAATCTTGCCCAGTGTTGATGGTCGAGGTCATCGAGGCAATAGCGGCGACGGTTTCCACATCGGTATCATCAAAAACGATGAACGGCGCCTTGCCACCCAATTCCAGATGGACACGCTTAAGGGTATCGGCGGCGGTACGCATAATCTTTTTGCCTGTCGCAGTTGATCCGGTAAGGCTGACCATGCGAATATCGGGATGTTCGACAATTGCCTGTCCGGTTTCATTACCACCTGACACGATATTGACCACACCATCGGGGATGCCTGCTTCGGCAATCAATTCACCCAACATGAGCGTCGTCAGGGGTGTACCGGGGGCGGGTTTCAACACAATTGTGCAACCAGCCGCCAGCGCAGGGCCAATTTTCCACACCGCCATCATGACGGGATAATTCCAAGGGGCGATTTGACCGACCACACCGACGGGTTCACGCCGGAAAATGGAGGTCAGGCCGGACATATATTCACCCGCGTGGTTGCCATGTGTATCGCGGGCAGCGGCAGCAAAAAAGCGCAGGTTATCAATCGCAAAGGGCAAATCACCGCCCAAGCTGACCATTGCATAGGGTTTGCCGGTGTTTTCGGATTCGACCCGTGCAAATTCTTCGATATGGTCTTGCAATAAGTCGGCGAGTTTCCAGAGGGCAAAGGAGCGTTCGGCAGGGGTCTTTTTTGACCAACGACCATCATAAAAGGCTGCATGGGCAGCTTTGACCGCACGATCTACATCGGCGCGATTGGCATCCACCACTTCGGCGATTTTGTTGCCCGTTGCGGGGTCTTCAATCACCATTGTGCCACCGCTGCCATCCACCCATTGACCATTAATCCAGAGTTTATGTTTTTGCATCTCAAAAATCCTTTAAATGTATCCACTTAAAAATAGGGACACCATGCGATTATCTTGCAGGCGTCCCTATTGACTAAATTCAGACGATGGAAGAGTTAGCGACCGCCCAATACCCCAATATAACTGGTGACCCATTCATAATAGGGGACACACACTTCGCCACGATCATCACCGCAGTCGTCAGTGGGTGTACGCCAGAAATAGATCTTATCAAAGTTCTCAAAACCGTTGATAGTACAACCTTCCGCACCAAGCAGTTCGTTACCTTCGCAAGCCGCCGGCACTGAGGGCACTGAACCAAACCACGCGGCCAAATCGCCTTGCAGGTTGAGGTTCAGGGAGTGTTCCAGCCACATATAGGCACAATTGGGGTGCGGGGCATCCGCAGCCAACATGGTGGTGTCGGCCCATCCAGTCGCGCCTTCTTCGGGAACAACGCTGTCAATTGGTGCGCCACCCGCTTTGAGCAGATTCACTTGGAACGGCCAAGAACTGGAAGCTACTACACCTTCATTGGTGAAGTCATCCATTTGAATGACGACATCGTGCCAATAACGGAAAACGAGTTCATGTTGTTGGCGCAGCAAATCGAGCGCAGCATTAAATTGATCACGATCCAACGAATAGGGGTCAGTAATCCCCAGATCAGGATTGTGGGCCATTAAATAGAGGGCGGCATCGGCAATGTAGATGGGGCCGTCATAGGCCTCGATACGCCCCGCATTGGATTCGCCATCGGGGAGTTCCATTTCTTCAAACACGACATTCCAGCTAGTCGGGGCTTCGGGGAAGACCTCAGTGTTGTACATCAGGACGTTCGCGCCCCATTGATAAGGCACGCCGTAGTGTTTGCCGTCCACAAAATGCCAAGGGGCTTCTTTAAGGCGGTCATCAACAGTGTCCCAGCTTGGGATACGGGTGATGTCGACTTCTTGAACGCGGTTGCCTGCGACAAGGCGAAGGCTAGCGTCACCGGAGGCAGTCACGAGGTCAAAACCACCTTCGTTCATCAAGGCTACCATTTCGTCAGACGTCGCGGCAACTTTCACTTTGACACTGCAACCAGTGGCGGCTTCAAACTCCGTCACCCAGTCATAAGCGGGGTCGGTTTCGCCGCGTTCAATATAGCCCGCCCATGCGACGATGGAGACTTCACCTTCACCATCTTGACGGTTGAGAAATTGATTGGAGGGGGCACGATTGCCGCTGTAGACTGTTCCCAATGGGAGGGAGGCCAACAAAACAACTACTAAAAGCCAAAATAATCTTTTTTTCATATATTTTGACGCAACAAAATGTCGCGTCATGCTCCTTTCGCGTAGCACCTTAAGAAAATGGGTACTAAATATTTAAACGAATCTTACAAAAATTGCAAATTTCATTATCCTTGTCCGCATGAGACAGGCAAATTGACCTGCCTCATACGAATAGATTTTGGCTAACTAACCTTTGGATTGAATCCACTGCACCGTCTTGGTCGCCAAACGATCCAATGCTTCGACGCACAATGCCAAATGTTCCTCTTTGGTATCTTCTTCTTTGGCGTGTGACAAACCGCGCAGACTTTGCACAAACATCATAATCGTCGGTACGCCTGCCCGTGCCACTTCGGCTGCGTCGTGCAAGGGGCCGCTGGGGAGACGATGCACCGAACCACACGTTTCACGGATGGCTGCGTCGCACATTTCGATCAAGTCGGGGTTAAACAAAATTGGGTGAATCTGCCAGATAGGATTCCATTCGACGCTGACGTTTTCTTCTTTGGCAAAACGTTCGCTGGCATCTTTGGCCTCTTGCAACATTCGGGCCAGCGCAGCCGCATCCATATGGCGCTGATCGAGGGTAATATCACACTGCCCGACAACGGCGGTGACAATACCCGGTTTGGTGATAACACTGCCAACAGTGCATACTCCGCCATTGCGTTTAGCGATCTCGCGAATTTCAAGACCCAGTTTGGCCGCTGCACCAAAGGCATCGCGCCGTTGATTCATAGGAGTCGAACCCGCGTGGGCCGATTGTCCGACGAACCGGATGGCATGGCGTTCAACCCCGAATGTGCCCAACACCACACCCAACGGCAACTCCATACTTTCCAAGACCGGGCCTTGCTCAATATGGAGTTCAAGGTAGGCCGCCGCGTTTTTCAACTGCTTATGGGACTGTTTGGCGGTATCCAGACTAATCCCATAGTTGGCAATGGCGTCTACTAATTTCATGCCCTGTTTATCCACTAGGCCGCGCAGATCATCGGGATTCATCGTACCCGAACAGGCACTAGAACCAAACAGACTGCGGCCAAAACGTGCCCCTTCTTCATCAGCCCAATCTACTAATCGCACAGTGATAGGGGGTGTACCTTCGGAGGCGATACGGCGCAGCACTTCCAAACCAGCGAGGACATTTAGGCAACCATCTAACCATCCCCCATTAGGTACAGAATCGAGGTGACCGCCAATCAGCATTTCGCGGTCGGATTTGCCTCGTAACGTAACCCAGATATTTCCTGCTTCATCGGTTTCGTATTCGACAGGCAGGCCTGCCAATTTCTCCTTCATCCATGCGCGTGCCGTCGCCCATGTATCGGTAAAAGCCACCCGCTGCGCTCCATCGGCATTGCCCGTAAGCGCCCGAAGTTCTTTGAGTTCAGCTATCGTGCGTTGTGGTTGTAAAGATGACATAGACCAATCCTCTTTAGAAAAATTTCGAAAAACTATCTGGATTTTGAGTATAGCGCAGATGGGCGCCGACGTAGAATGCCGCGTACTTCTTGTAGCGAAAGTATGCCTAACATCAATACACCAGCCATATAGATCAGCCCTCCTCCAGCTACAGCAACCGTCAAACCGAGTATTGTTGGTGCGACGGTCAGTTTTACCCAAATACCCATTACCACCACCACCAGCAAGCATTGTCCTAATGTTTTGACGTCAAAGAGAGTGTTTATTGGCAATTGGGTTGCTCGGATAAGACGAATCAAGATATAAGCGAACGTCAGGAGGGTCGTGACCCCCGCTCCGTAATAGGAAAATAGTGGAATCACAACCAGATTGCTGATAATGTTGAAACCCGCCGCCGCAAGATAAATTGGACGAAGGACATGCGATTTGTCTTGGACGAAAAAGAGATATTGCAGATTGATGGCGATATTGTCCAACGCAACCCCGGCGGCAATCATGCCCACCAATAACCCGCCTTTGGCAAATTCCTCGGTAGCGAGAAAGCGCAGTAATGAGTTTCCAATAAGACCCAATCCAACAACCGCTGGAATTAGGATGATTGACATCATACGGGTATTTTGGCGCACCAACCGATACGCACCATCAATATCACCCTCACGCCAATGTTGACCGAGTAGCGGTAGCAATACATATAAAAAAGGCCATCCAAATGCAATGAGAATAAGGGTAATTTGATAGGAGGCCGAATAGATGGCAACCGCCGAACTCACTGTAAAAATGGATAGCAGCAGGCGATCACCAAACATCACAAGCCAGTTAGCTTGGCTGACAATGGACAAATTCATCCCAATCTTCAGCAAGTCCTTACTGATAACGCGGGAAGGTTGGCTAAGGGGCAACCCTTTATAGGCCGAGAGGATTTGAATAGCGGTGATGACAGCCTGTAATGTTACCAACACCAGTGCGAAGGCCAAAATATCTTTATTGATGTAGGCAAAAATCGCTGCTGCCAGCCGAGTACCAGCAGCCGTCACATCAATCATTGCGCCCCTGAAAGCTTGCTGACGCATCCGAAAGGTTTGTGCGCCCAACCAATTTAGCGAACCCAACAATACCATTGGCGACACTAAGCGAATGAGGTCTGTTCCGATGTCCTTACGGATGGTCACCTCATTAATTAGCGGAGCGGCAAGAATTATAAACAACGTGAAACCTATACCCAACACCAAAAAGATATAGAGCGCGTTGAAAAATACTCGCTCATGGTGATCCTCTAAATTGGCTACCTTGAGAGTGACAGCATTACTAATTCCTGGCCCCAAAACATTAATCAGCATGGTCGTTAATGTTGTTGCTTCTATCCACATCCCATAGGTACTTAGGTCGAACGCCCTAACTAACAGCGGAAAGGTAATGATAGGTAGCGCATTGTTGAGTATCTGTGAAAAAGCTATAATCAAAATTGTTTTGGGGTAATGACTCATTTTGCCTCCAGCAATTGGTGTTATCAGGCATCTTACATCATAAAGGCCCAAACTTCTATGAACTCAGAATGCCCCTATTGTCAGAATACAGCCTCGCTGATTTTTCGAGTTGGCGACCGCAATCTAAAAACCTCCTTGCTGGTGTTTAGCTACTATCAATGTCAACATTGTGGACTTATTTTTCTACACCCTATTCCACAAGACCTCGATCGTTACTATCCTAAACTCTATTATGGAATCCCCAAGTCCCTTGAGGAACTTCGATACATTGGAGATCAGCGTCGCTATCGGCTAGACACCTTGCAGCGATACGCCGGAACAGGGCGAAAATTACTGGAAATTGGTGGGGGCTATGGGGATTTTGCATATTTAGCGAAATCGGCAGGGTATGAAGTAGACGTCATTGAAATGGATGCCGAGTGCTGCCAATTTATTGAAACTGTTGTGGAGGTACAAGCCTTTCACACCAACGATATACCAGAGGCTTTGGAGAAACTAGAAACTTATGATGTTATTGCTATGTGGCAAGTCATTGAGCATGTGGCTGATCCTTGGACACTACTAGCTTTGATTGCTCAACATCTTAACCCCAATGGGATCCTCATTCTAGCGACTCCCAACCCCAACGCTCTCCAATTCAAGATTTTTCGTAAGCGGTGGTCACATCTTGAAGCCCCACGACACATTCATTTTATCCCTATGGCGCTGATGTTGAGCCATGCCCAGAAATTCGGGCTTGCAATACGAATGGAAAGTTCCACCGACCGCGAGAGCACTATTTGTAATACGATGGGATGGAAACGCAGTCTCATGGGTCTCATCAATGTATCGGTGGGCGAAGAAATGAGCTTTCAATTGCCAAGTCAGGATTCGCAGAAAACCAGTTTTCAGGTCACGCGGGGGTCTCTTCTATTTAGTCTTTCCAAAGCCATTTTGCGATTACTTGTGAGTATCGTCACGCTACCCTTGATACCCATTGAGCGCACAGGCTTTCGTGGTACAACCTATACAATGGTGTTTCAGAAAGATGACACACGTAGCTCATGACTGATTTATCCGTCATCATTGTCACCTACAACCCCGGTGCGATTCTGGCGCAATGCCTTGCAAGTGTCGTTCAAAGTCAAGCTAATCTGGAAGTGGTGGTAGTAGACAACGCCTCCACCGACGGCACGCCTGAGATGGTCACGCAAAATTTCCCTCAAATTCATCTCATCGCCAACCAAGAGAATAAGGGATTCGCAGGAGCCAATAATCAGGGCTTGGCTGCTACCAACGGTCAGTATCGGCTGCTGCTTAACCCCGATGTAATCGTTGATGACCAAGCCTTTAATCAGATGATCACATTCATGGAGGCCAATCCTCAAGCCGGCATTGTTGGCCCGCGCACCTATGACGGACATAACAAAGTGGCTGTGACGGCTCGGGCACCCTTTCACCCTCTCAATATATTATGGCAATATGTCGGACTAGATCGAGTTTTGCCGAATCATGTCTATGGGGTCTATCGGCAAGCCTGCGAAACCGCCACCGCCCCATTTGAGGTAGGTTGGGTACAAGGGTCGTGCTTGATGTTGCGCGATGCGGTGTATCAGAAAATTGGTGGGTTAGATGAAGGTTTTTTCTTGTTCTGTGAAGAACCTGATTTCTGTGAGCGTGCCTATCAAGCAGGATGGAAAACCTATTTCTTGCCGAATGCCCATATTCAACACCTAGAGTCGTCGTCGGTATCGCGCTACCCTCTGCGTAAGCTGCGAAACCACCATATCAGCCCTCTCCATTATTTCCGCAAACGTCACGAGTGGCGCGCCGTTATCACGCTTAAACTCGGCTTCACCCTCGAATTGATAGTCAAAAGCATCGTCCGGTTGGGATTAGATCTGATTCATCGCCAAAAACCGATTTATGGACGTGCCAAAAATTACTGGATCGTCTTGGCAGAAGTCTGGCGCTACTAAGGGCGTTGGACACTGTGGTATATCTCAAGCAATTTCTGTGCAATAGCCCGGCTAGAATGGCGTTGATCAATGATTTCCCGCGACCGCTGACCCATTTTGACTAATTGGTCACGATTAGAAGCCGCTTGAATCATAGCATCAGCAAGCGCGTCGGAGTCATCTACTGGCACAATCCACCCATTGCCATCAACCGTCTCAGGTAATCCGCCGATATTGGTTGCAATCACCGCTTTGCCATAGGTCATCGCGTTCAAAAGCGCACCACTCTGATAAATCTGGCGATAGGGAAAAATTACGACGTCTGCCGCAAGATGATACTGCCACTTTTCGGTGGAACGGATGTATTCGAGACGCAGTGTGACATTAGAATGCTGTTTGCCAAACTCGACCAGCAGGGCTTTGTCTAGCGGATTTTCGGGATGGCCTGCAATAACCAGATGCAAAGTCGAAACTTGTTGACTTGCCGCCGCAAACGCTTTTAGCAGACAGTCAAGACCTTTATAGGGTTTTATGACCCCAAAAAACAGCAGGATCATTGCATCGGCAGGCAGATTGAGCACTTGTCTGGCTTGTTCAATACTGGCATCTGCGGGTAAATAGGGATCTTCCAACGCGATATGGGGAATAATGTGGAGCCGCGTCGGGGCTATATCTTGATACGTATCCATGAAGCTCCGACGATTTTCCTCTGTATGCACGATAAGTACATCTGCCATCTGATAAATCGGCAAAAAGTGCGACGGCGGGGTGTTGGGAGCAAATAACGGCACGATCTCATGAATAGTATAGACCAACGGAATACCGATCTCCTTCACCTGTTGAGCCAACCACGCATCTAATTTTGGCAGGCGATTCCACTGGATATGCAAAATATCGGGTTGGGCACGGCGCAGTTGTCGAAGCAATTGCCAATGACCAAATGGATAGGCCACTGCTCGTAGTAAACGACGCAAATGGGGATAATTGAGCAATCGCGGATGGGTTAGACCTCGAAAATACAATGCCTGAAATTCAAAATTATTGGTAAAGGGCAAGTCTTTTTCATAAAGATAGGTCGAGGCCACGTAGTGTACTCGGCACCCCGCTTGGGCCAATGCGTCGCAAACGGCGATATTATAGTATGGCGTCATATGGGCAGGATCAACCTGCCAAACCGACAAGCCCATTCAGGATTCTCCTCCAGCTAAATTTGATTATTCTCGAATAACGCAGAATAGTACCCTATCTTGATGACACCCTACACTGTCACCCTGTCCCCTTTCATGTCATGCTACCTTTTAGCGCCGCTCCTTAATCCAAACAGGGGCAATTTCAGGAGTAAATAAGAATGACAGAACGACAGGTCAGCACTTTAGATGCGAATGAGGCAGTTGCTCGCGTAGCCTATGAGCTAAGTGAAGTAATTGCAATTTATCCCATTACGCCGTCTTCAGCAATGGGCGAATGGGTAGATGAATGGGCTGCTCATCAACAGCCAAATCTGTGGAATACCATTCCGCAGGTCGTAGAAATGCAAAGTGAAGGGGGCGCAGCCGGAGCAATTCACGGAGCGCTACAAGTCGGGGCACTAGCGACGACATTTACCGCCTCGCAGGGTCTCCTTCTGATGATTCCGAACATGTACAAAATCGCAGGGGAATTAACAGCAACGGTGTTCCATATCGCGGCACGTTCGCTGGCGGCGCAGGCCCTTTCGATTTTTGGCGATCACAGTGACGTAATGGCGGTACGGCAGACCGGGTGGGCGCTGCTCAATTCCGCGTCCGTGCAAGAAGCACACGATATGGCACTGATCGCCCACGCCTCAACATTGGCCGCCCATATTCCGTTCCTCCACTTTTTTGATGGTTTCCGCACCTCGCACGAAATCGCCAAGATTGAACTACTGGGTGATAGTGATTTGAAGGCGATGATTAGCGAAGAACTGATCAATCAGCACCGCGATCGCGCCCTCACCCCCGAAAAACCCGTAGTACGTGGCACAGCCCACAATCCCGATGTTTATTTTCAGGGACGTGAAACGGTCAACTCCTTCTACGCAAACTGCCCAGACATCGTGCAAGCTGCGATGGACAAATTTGCCAAGCTGACCGGACGCCAGTACAACCTATTTGATTATCATGGCGCACCGGATGCCGAACGAGTCATTGTCATCATGGGGTCAGGCGCAGAGGCCACCCACGAAACCGTTGATTATCTGGTAGCACAGGGCGAAAAAGTTGGCGTTTTGAAAGTGCGCCTCTATCGTCCATTCGATATGCCACGATTTGTGGCGACCCTGCCCAAGACCGTCAAATTCATCGCGGTGTTGGATCGTACCAAAGAACCCGGCAGTGGCGGCGAACCTCTCTATCTGGACTGTGTAAACGCCCTACACGAAGAATGGGTCAATGGCCCGATGCCAAAAATCGTTGGGGGTCGCTATGGGTTGTCCTCCAAAGAATTCACCCCAGCGATGATTAAGGCCGTGTTTGATAATCTCAAACAAGCCAAACCCAAGAATCATTTCACCGTCGGTATCAACGACGATGTGACTCACACCAGCCTCGATTATGATAAGGATTTCTCAATCGAACCTGATTCGGTTGTGCGGGCCTTGTTCTATGGCTTGGGTTCAGACGGCACAGTCGGCGCGAACAAGAACTCCATCAAGATTATCGGCGAAAATACCGATTTCTATGCACAAGGGTATTTTGTCTACGACTCCAAGAAATCCGGCTCGACCACAACCTCGCATTTGCGTTTTGGACCAAACCTCATTCGGTCCACTTATCTCATAACCAAAGCCAATTTTGTGGCCTGCCACCATCCTAATTTCCTAGAGCAATTTGATATCCTAAATGACCTTGTACCCGGTGGTGTATTCCTCTTGAATACATTCTGGGGAACTGAGGAAATATGGGATCGCTTGCCCCACCTAGTACAAACCCAACTGATTGAGAAAAACGTCAAGATGTATGTGATTGATGCCAACAAGGTCGCTAAAGAAGCGGGCTTGCCGGGGCGCATCAACACCATCATGCAGGTTTGCTTCTTTGCACTAGCGGGGGTGTTGCCGCGTGATGAATCTATTGCGGCCATCAAATATGCCATTGAAAAAACCTATGGCAAGAAGGGCGAGCATGTTGTCGAAGTGAATCTTGCCGCCGTTGACCGCACCCTCGAAAATCTATTTGAAGTGCAAATCCCAAACAAGATCACTAGTAATATCGGCCTGCGGAGCACTGTATCTGTCGGAGCACCCGAATTCGTTCAAAATGTCATCGGAGCAATGATTGCCCGTCGTGGGGACGACCTGCCCGTCAGCGCCATGCCGATTGATGGTACGTTCCCAAATGGCACCAGCCAATTTGAAAAACGCAATCTGACCCAAGAAATTCCGGTATGGGATCCAGCGGTCTGTATCCAATGCGGTAAATGTGCGATGGTCTGCCCACACGCCGTTATCCGTATCAAAGTATTTGACGCTGCAACGGCTGAAAGCGCCCCCGAAACCTTCAAGGCCGTTCCCGCCCGTGACACTGAATATGCTGGCATGAGCTACAACATTCAGGTCTCTCCCGAAGACTGCACCGGTTGCAAGATTTGTGTGGATGTCTGCCCTGCCAAGAACAAGTCAGCGGCAGGCTTCAAGGCACTGAATATGGCCCCGCAGCTACCCATTCTTGAAGAAGAACGCAAGAACTGGGACTACTTCTTGAGCATCCCTGAACTAGATCGACGGTTGATCAAAGTCTCCAGCATCCGTCAGCAGCAAATTCAACAGCCTTTGTTTGAATTCTCCGGCGCTTGTTCCGGTTGCGGCGAAACACCCTATCTCAAACTGATTAGTCAACTATTTGGGGATCGTACTGTCATCGCCAACGCGACAGGCTGTTCCTCGATCTATGGTGGCAATCTGCCTACAACGCCTTGGGCGCACAATAATGACGGACGTGGGCCGGCTTGGTCAAATTCCTTGTTCGAAGACAACGCCGAATTCGGTCTCGGTATGCGCGTGGCACTCGACAAACAAGCCGAATATGCCCGCGAATTACTGGCGAAGATGGGTGCGGAAGTCGGTGACGAATTGGTCAGCGCCATTCTGGAAAACCCACAGCGCGACGAGGCAGCGATTTATGAACAACGCCAAAACGTAGCCCTGCTAAAAGAACGCCTGCAAGGGGCGAAAAATTCAGAAGTGCCGCGCCTACTCGGTCTCGCCGATATGCTGGTACGCAAAGATGTGTGGATCGTTGGTGGTGACGGTTGGGCCTATGACATCGGTTTCGGCGGCCTTGACCATGTACTCGCCAGTGGACGGAACGTCAATATTCTGGTCATGGACACCGAAGTGTATTCCAACACCGGTGGTCAGATGTCCAAATCAACCCCACGTGCCGCCGTCGCAAAATTTGCATCGGGTGGTAAGCCGGGAGCGAAGAAAGACCTCGGCATGATCGCCATGAGCTATGGCTATATCTATGTGGCTCGCATTGCCATGGGTGCCAATGATGCCCAAACCCTCAAAGCCCTGCGTGAAGCGGAAGCCTTTGACGGCCCATCCTTGATCATTGCCTATTCTCACTGTATTGCCCACGGAA